>NZ_JAJEQM010000002.1 GCF_020687385.1 Hominilimicola fabiformis | reverse complement strand
CTTGGCTGCATAAAAATAGCGTAGCAGTCGTTAAAACTACTACGCTATAAAAAGTCTAACTTTTGGGGGTCACATCATCTGCCCCCTCTTTTATAAGTCCAAATTAATTTGAAGGGCCAACAGGTTCATTATTACCCATTTTACTCATATCAATATTTTGGAATTCCGGAATCTTTTTGAATACTTCACTATCGGGCTTCAATTCATAGTTTCCGTTAGCATAATCAACAAATCCCGGATCTGATGTTGTTAAATAGTTGTTTGTACCCTTTATCAATTCAGGCGCACCTCTTGTACCCTGAGGGTTGACAGTTCCGTTTGCCTGACTAAGTTTAAACTTAATATTAACAACAAGATTTTCGTCAAATATATTTGTTGCAACAGATTTATAATATTCATCTTTGAATGTAGCAAGTTCAGGATATTTTGCCGCAAATATCGGATTTGCCGCATATTTTTCAGCCAATTCAACTCTTTCTTTTTCCTCTGTCTTTGTCATATCCCACGTTGCACCCGGAGCATATGAGTTCCAACCAAGGAATGTTGCGCTACAATCAACAAATATATTGCCTTTAAGTGTGTTTCTGTTACCTTGTGCCGTTACACCGATAACATTATTGGCACCGTCTGAACCGATATTTGCAAATACATTATTGTAAATCTGCAAAGCGTGACCGTAGTTATCTGTTCTTATTGCCGAAACATTAAGCTGTTTCTTATATTCACCGACCGGATAAATACCGATATTGTAAATATAGTTGTTCTTTATAACACTGCCTCGCCATTGCGGTACATATTCGTTTCTGGTATAAATAGCGTCCATATCCAAACATTCTTTAACCGCATCGTGAATTTTATTATATTCAATTACATGGTCATTACCGTGATAGTTAAATATACAGTGCGGAGCGTCATACAAATCATTGTACGCAACGTGAATACCGACACCGTGCATTCCAATCGCAGGAACATATGATTTCTGCAAATATCCTACATGGTGAATATTATTATTCAATATTTCGTTATTGCTTGGCGTTAATGTCTCCAAATCACCGCCGCGAAGATACAACGCAGTACCGCCGATATTTTTAATATGGTTATTATCCAAATGAACGTCTGTACCGTTTATAACAATAGCGCCCGAGCCGAAATTAAAGATATTACAATTCTTCACATCAATATGATTTACACCGTTACCGTCATCGACAAAACCGTCCCAAACGTGTCCCGGGAATACTTGTGAGTCGGTATATTTATCTATGTCAGCTATATAAACCGACGAACCAGAACCCTTCGTGAAGTTTGCACCGTTTAAATCGGCACCTCTCGAAATCATCCAATCTTTAAAACTCGGTATTGAATATCCCGCACTTGTACCAAGTACCGCATATCCACGTCCGCCTTTCATTGTAATGTTACTTACATTGACATATTCAGCACCGTTAAAGTTGAAAATCGGAGTTTTCAGCATAGACAAGCCGATTTCATAATTACCGCTTGTAAAATCTGACGGTGCGTAATAGTAAAGTTTGCCTGTGTCACGGTCAATGTAGTATTCACCTTCGGTATCAAGTTCTTCAAGCAAGTTTTCACCGTAGAACCAACCATTTGTATAGAGGCCTTTCAAATGTAAATCAAAGAATTAAAATTATATTCGGTGACAGCTACGGAATACACGTTGAATCAACAGTCGATGTCGGTACTGATGTGTACAAAAAAGAACAATAAAATCACAGGCAAGCCTATTTTACGGCTTGCCTGCTTTGTTGTGTCATTATTTTGATTTATTTAATATTGCGGCTTTAACTGTATTTTTCATAAGCATAGCGATAGTCATAGGACCTACACCGCCCGGAACAGGAGTTATTGCACCCGCAACCTTTTCGGCACTTTCAAATTCAACATCACCGCATAGTTTCTTATTTTCAAGTCTGTTTATACCAACATCAATTACAACAGCACCTTCTTTTATCATATCACCTTTAATAAAGTTAGGTATACCGACTGCCGCTACAAGAATATCTGCATTTTTTGTTTTTTCAGCAAGATTCTTTGTCTTTGAATGGCATATTGTAACTGTACCGTTTTGATGTAAAAGCAGCATTGCTTGCGGTTTGCCGACAATATTACTTCTGCCGACTATAACACATTCTTTACCGCTTACATCTATACCGCTTTCTTTTATAAGCTCCATTACACCGGCAGGTGTACAAGGTACAAAATCATAATTGCCTACCATAATTTTACCTACGTTTACGGGATGAAATGCGTCAACGTCTTTATTTGGTGCTATTGCGTTAATAATCGTCTTTTCATCAATATGTTTAGGAACAGGTAATTGTACCAAAATACCCGAAATACTGCTCTTATTATTAAGTTCATCTATAAGCTTTAATAGTTCTTCTTGAGTTGTTTCTGCCGTAAGTGCGTACTTCTCCGAATATATTCCGCATTCTTCACAAGCACGCTCTTTATTTCTTACATATACCTGACTTGCAGGGTCTTCACCTACGATGATTACGGCTAACCCCGGATTTATTCCCTCTTTTTTCAGATTTTCTACTTCTGTCTTGAGTTCTGCCTTTATTCTTGCCGAAACTTCCTTTCCCATTAATAGCTTTGCCATTGTCATTCCTCCTATTTTTCTTTTGATTATTAGATAGTATATCGCCCTTTGGCGGTCTGATAAGACATCTGTTCTGATAGCCTATTAAGTCTGTTCTTCCTATCTTAGTAAGTGCTTCGTAAACAAGTTTGTAATTTTCGGGATTTCTGTATTGCAACAATGCACGTTGTACCGATTTTTCATGCGGAGTTTTCGGCACATAAACTTTTTTCATTGTAAATGGGTCTATTCCTGTATAAAACATACAAGTTGAAATTGTTCCCGGTGTAGGATAAAAGTCTTGTACTTGTTGCGGATTTATATTGTGTTCATGCAAATATTCCGCCAAACGTACCGCGTCACGAATTGTACTTCCGGGGTGACTTGACATAAGATACGGCACCAGATACTGTTTTTTGCCTATTTTCTCATTTATCTTATAAAACTTATCCGAGAACTTATTAAACACGCTGTTTTCGGGCTTACCCATATATTTCAAAACATTGTCACTGATATGTTCCGGTGCAACTTTAAGCTGACCGCTTACATGATATTTACACAATTCATAGAAAAACGTATCGTCCTTGTCGTTTATAAGATAGTCAAAACGTATTCCCGAACGAATAAACACCTTTTTAACGCCCTTTATAGCACGAAGTTTTCTAAGCAAATTAAGGTACTTCTTATGTGAAATATCCATATTCTTGCAAGGTTCCGGAAATAAGCACTGCTTATTTTTACAAGCACCGAGTGTCAGTTGTTTTTTACAGGCAGGTCCTCTGAAATTAGCGGTCGGACCTCCGACATCGTGTATATAGCCCTTAAAATCAGACATTTTTGTCATTTCTTCCGCTTCTTTTATAAGAGATTCATCACTTCTTGAAGTGACAATTCTGCCTTGATGAAAAGCCAAAGCGCAAAAGTTACAACTTCCGAAACAACCTCTGTTTGCGGCAAGCGAAAATTTAACTTCCTGTATTGCGGGAATACCGCCGTCTTTTTCATACATCGGATGATAATTTTTCATATACGGAAGTGCATACACTTCGTCAAGCTCGTCCGTTTCAAGCGGCGGCATAGGCGGATTTTGTATAAGATATTTGTCACCGTGCTTTTGCACGAGTGTTTTTCCTATATACGGATTCTGCTCATAATACTGCAGTCTGCACGATACAGCATATTTACTTTTACTTTCTATACATTCTTCATAACTCGGAATAAGAACAGAATTTTGTTCATCATATTCAGATGATATATAGCACGTTCCCGGTATATCCGTAATTTCGTTTACAGGCACACCGTCCCTAAGTTTATCGGCTATTCGTACAATTTGTTTCTCACCCATACCGTACATCAAAATACTTGCACGAGAGTCAAACAAAATCGAACGTCTAATCTTATCATCCCAATAATCATAATGAGCAAATCTTCTAAGACTTGACTCAACTCCGCCGATAAGTATCGGCATATCAGAGCCGAAAGCCTCTTTAATTCTGTTACAATACACAAGTGTGGCTCTGTCGGGACGCATACCGCCCTTTCCGCCGGGTGCATACATATCGTCATGTCTGCGTTTTTTTGCGGCAGTATAGTGATTTACCATACTGTCAATATTTCCTGCCGATACAAGTACTCCGAGTTTAGGTCGTCCCATTCGTACAAAATCGTCTATTTTATGCCAATCAGGCAAGGCAACTATACCTACCTTATATCCGTGGCTTTCAAGCACGCGTGATATTATGGCATGTCCAAAACTCGGATGGTCTACATACGCATCTCCGACAATATATAAAAAGTCAAGTTGTTTCCAACCTCTTTTATCCATATCTTCCTTTGAAACAGGAAGAAAATCAACCTTCTTCATATTCTTCATTCTCCGGTCGTGATAAATCGGCATGGCTCACAAGCACATCTCTTGGTTTTGAGCCGTTTGCACCTGATATTATCCCTCTTGCCTCCATTTGATCTATGATACGTCCGGCTCTTGAATAACCCACGCCCAAACGGCGCTGTACCATAGATGTTGATATTTTGCCTAAACTCATAGCAAGTTCAATAGCCTCCGGAAGAAGTGCGTCACCGTCATCTTCAACATCAGGTGTAACACCGTTTTCGCCTGTTGCGTGACGTTCTATTTCTTCTTCCAAATCCTCACTGTAATGAGTTTCGCCTACATTTTCTTTTATAAATTCAAGTACCGACTCAATTTCAGGGTCTGAAACAAATGCACCTTGAACTCTTGTTGCGGCTCTTGCACCTGCGGGATGATACAACATATCACCCATACCAAGCAACTTTTCTGCACCGCCCTTATCAAGTATTGTACGGCTGTCCACTTGGCTCGATACCGCAAAAGCAATTCTTGACGGTATATTTGCTTTGATAAGACCTGTAATGACATCAACAGACGGTCTTTGTGTTGCGATAATCAAATGTATTCCTGCAGCACGGGCAAGTTGTGCCAAACGACAAACATAATCCTCAACTTCCTTTGCCGCAACCATCATCAAATCCGCCAACTCGTCTATTATAACAACAAGCTGCGGTATTTTCTCACCGCCTGTACTTTCCATAAGTTTGTTATAAGACTCAAGTTTTCTCACACCTGTATTTTTAAACAAATCATAGCGGCGCATCATTTCGCTTACCGCCCAATTAAGTGCACCTGCCGCCTTTTTTGGCTCTGTAACAACAGGTACAAGCAAATGCGGTATACCGTTGTAAACGCCAAGTTCAACAACCTTAGGGTCAATCATAATAAGCTTAACTTCCTCAGGTGACGACTTGTACAAAATACTCATAATAATACTGTTTACGCAAACACTTTTACCCGAACCTGTCTGACCTGCAATAAGAACGTGTGGCATTTTTGCAATATCGCCTATAACTACATTGCCGCCTATATCCTTACCCAAACCGACTGTCAATTTTGACTTTGCATTTTTGAATGCATCCGATTCAAGCATTTCGCGTATTGAAACAGGAGTAACCTTGTTGTTAGGTATTTCAACACCGACAGCCGCCTTACCCGGAACAGGTGCAACAAGAACAGTTGACACAGCAAGGTTAAGTGCTATATCGTCTGCAAGTCCTACTATTTTAGAAAGTTTAACACCTGTGTCCGGTTGAATTTCATATCTTGTTACAGTCGGACCTTGTGTTACTTGCAACAGTTTTGCTTTCACGCCGAAATTGTCAAGAACGGAAATAAGTTTTTCCGCCGTTCTTCTCATTTCTTCACGTTTATCACCCGAAGTTGCCTTAGGTTTGCTCAATAAATCCAAAGGCGGTATTACATATTTCGGAATAGGTCTTTCTATAGCCTTGTTAAATTCCTCGTTGTATCCCTCTTTTTCACTTTCGGACATATTCTTAGCCTTTTCGGGTTGTTCTTCCTTTTTCTCCCCGACTTCTTCTATCGGTTCTTCAACTATATCATCCATTTTACCGAATGCCTCATCTATACCGTTTGAAAAAGGTTCTTCTGCCGGTTCTTCTTTTATAGGCTTTTCTTTTGTTTTTGATGATTTTTTAGCAGTTGGTTTAGTTACTGATTTTTTTGTGTTATTCTTTGTGTCATTTACAAATGAATTTGCCGCGTCAAGAGCACTTGTTTCTTCTTCGTAATATTCATCTTCATACACATCATCTGTATACTCATCTTCATATTCTTCTGCAAGCATTCTTTCTTCCATTCGTCTGTCATATTCTTCTTTTAATTCCGAATACTTATTTTTCGCACCAAACATAACATTTCTTGCCCATTTGAAAAATTCCGCAAAAAAAGATACATTAGTTATAAAGCTTGCCAATACAATAAGTGTAATTGATAAAATTATGTAAGACGCAACTTTCTGCACCATTTGTTCCATAAATACAGAAACACACGCACCTAATAAACCTCCGCATATATACTGCTGACCTGCCGAAAAAGCATAGCTTATATCAGTATTAATCGACGAAAGATTTACAATCGCACTGACATTAATAAGTGCCAAAAATGACAGTATAACCTTACTCCAAAAACGCTTTATGTCCTTAGTTTTAATAAGGTATGCCGATACACCCGCACAAATTACAGGCACAAAATAACCGCATATGCCGAACAATCCGCGGAACAGATTTTTCACCGCATTATTTATTACTCCGCCATTACCTGTATCAATGTACATAAAAACAGCTAATAACAATGTAATGAGCATTGATGAGATAATGTATGTAGGCATATAGTTTTTTGTCTGATTATTCTTTTTTACAGTAGCTTTTGCCGTAGTTTTAGAACTTTTTTTTGAACTGCCCTTTTTAGCAGTTGACTTCTTTGTTGCCATAAAACCTTGCCTTTCTTATGTAAATAATAATTTTATTCATAAATATTCACTGTGTATTATATCACAAATCATTTAAAAATTCCACAATGTTATAATAATGTAATATTTAAAGTACTTGTTCCGTTGTCAGTTTATCTATTACCTGCGTTTCGGTTATAATGTCCTGTACTTTGCCGTCGTCACTTACAACGTAAACCATATTATAGTCTTTCGGAATAAATTCATCCACTATGTCACAATAATTACACTCATTTTCAACCACAATATGTCTTACCGATTTTTTCTTTTTATTGTTGAACATCAATGTTTTAGTTAAATCCACATTATATTTTTCACTTTGAGTAAATATATTGCCTATCATCAAAGCAGAAAACAGCAATACTGAAAAATTGAATTTTGTAATGTACATCACATATATACCAAGTCCCATAATCATAGCAGAAAACACTGCTGATATTACAGTCATAATCTTATTTGCACTGTTATATCCGAGTCTGTATGCTATAATCTTTTTGAGCAAAATACCGCCGTCCAAAGGTACTGACGGAATCATATTCATACAAAACAGCATAGTATTGCTTATATAAAAAAACTTTACACTTTCATTCGGATAACAGCTGTACACAATCATTGCGATAAGTGCAAATAAAATATTACAAAACGGTCCGCTGAAATATAATATCATTTCATCTGCAAGTGAATATACAAGTTTATTTTTTAATTTCAAATTGACACCGAACGGATAAAAGTCAATATGCGATATTTTAAGCCCTATACACACAGCCGCAAGGCAATGTGCCAATTCGTGCAAAATCATAACCGCATATGTGACGCAAAGCATATCCGCTTTATTAAATATAATGCAAAACACAAACAAGGCGATTGTCAGTACATTAACTCTTAAATAGTTTGTTATTTTAATCAAGACAAGCACCCCCTCTGATTATTATATTCACATAGCATACAATACAGAACACAAAAATACCCTTTATGCTTTCACACAAAGGGTATTAAATCATTTTGCCGCATATTCAAATTGAATATCCACACGTTTATAATGATGTGTATTATCGACAGGAATTTCATAAAAGCCGTATTTTTCATATATATGCAATGCCGGTTTTAAAATACTGTTTGACAGGATTGTAAGTTTATTGGCACCGTTTTCCAAGGCATAATCCATACACGCTTTAAAAACAGCACTTCCCGCACCGTGTCCATCATATCTTTCGTCTGCGGCAAGTTTACATATTTCCCACTCATTATTTGTCATAGGCTGTGCCATACAAGTTGCGTAAACTACACCGTTTTCAATAGCAAAATAAATCATTGCACCGTTTTTGATAAGTTTATATATATTTTCAAAAACTTCAAAATCATCACTTTCAAGTGCAAAGTATTTTGTTATCCAATTCTTGCTCAGACGGATAAAATCGTTTTTGTATTCGGGTTTATATTTTACAATTTCCATATTAATCATACTTTCTCTTGAATTTTGATTTATTATAGCATATAGATTATTTTTAGTAAAGCGAATATTTTTAGACAAATTCCGATTTTATGCTAAAAGTTTTGGGAAATAAAAATTCTCTGCAAAACAAATTGCAGGGAAAATTTTTTTCTATTCCTCAGTAATTATCGGTTTCATATTGTCCGTCGATTCCCAATAAAACTCTTTGTGTGATGACGTGTTTTCGGTTTGCTTTATGTCCTCAATGCTGATTTTTTCTGTATCCATATTTTTTAATGTTCCATTATCGTTATAATCAGCAGTTATCTTTACACATTTTAAATCATCATTAGTGATTCTTGCCTCAATAACACCGCCTGCACAAGTTGTACTGTTCTTTGGTACAAATTTAACTGTAACACTGTCTTTACCATTTGTATATTCTTCCGGAATTTCATAGAATACATCATATGCGTTATTCATCTTTTCGTTGTTAAGCGTTTGTTCGGCAAATTTATTATCATCAATATAGATATAGAAATCACGCGTATAATTTACATTATTTTTTATAAACGGTCCGTCGCTGCCCCAATATCTTACAAACAGATAATTTTTATTGCTCTTATCCACTTCCAAAGAATATTGGAAATATGCGTTGTCACTACCGTATGCGTCACGCCAGTAATATGTTTTTGTACCGCTTGTAAAACTGCCGTTATTTGAATTTTTACTTGCCAAACCGTGTCCGAGTTCGTCCTGCTGACCGTCCGGTTCAACTCTGTCAATCGTTGCACTGTTCAGACGTTTATCATATTCATTCACACCGTTTCCTACGTTGAAATATACAGTATAGAAACTGTGGTGAATTTCATAGAACGGTTTTAATTCAATAGCCTTACCTGTTGATGAATTTTCAGCTTTAATTTTAAATGTCAGCTTACTTGTATCAACTGTATCTACATATTTATCTAAATTGTTTGAATTGCCGACAATATACGGAACATCAGTAGTTACACTGTCAATCTTTGTTTCGTTTGAAATATATTCATTTACACCGCTTACTCCGTCAACATTTCCAAGTTCAGCCGCTAAGACAATAGGGCCGTATTGATATGCTATCTGTCCGTCAATTCTTGAATTGTATACTGTAACAGACATTGGAATTGTAATATCTATAATGTCGCCGTCTTTCCATTCGTTAGATATAGCAAGATATTCTCCGCCCTTTGATGTATACGTCTTATTGCCTGCTTTTACTGTCATATCACTTTCAAGCCATGACGGAGCTCGTAGGTTGATATTTGCACTTCCTGTTCCTGCGACTTTAATTTGTACCTTGTCGGAATAAGGATATGTTGTTTCAACAGTGAATGTAAGACCTTTTTCTTCCCATTCATATGTACCCGGCATATAAAGATTTACATATAAATCGTCACCGTCTTCATAATACGCACATCTTGTGTATCTTCCCGGGTTCTCCATACCTGTACCCGTACAACACCACCAAGATTTATCCTTTTGCTCATATACTCTGTGGTGTCCTTGCAAAAGCGATACAAAGTACATTTTTGCACCTGTTTCAGGCTCTTGCTGACCGAGAATATGGTTGTACAAAGCCTTTTCATACCAATCCATATATGCACTGTCATGTTTCCAAGCGAATAAATGCTCAGACAGACGCATCATATTATATGTATTACAGCTTTCGCAAGTCTTAACTCCAAGTGTCTCTGCACCCTCTGCCTCGAAATGTTCGGCAATCGAGTTACCGCCTATTGCGTATGAACGATTGTTTACAACGTAATTCCAGAAATTTTCGCAAGCCTTTTTATAATCGGCATATTTCTCCGGATTTTGTTCGTATATTTCTGCCGCACCGATTATTTTCGGTATTTGAGTATTTGCGTGAAGTCCTGTCAAACTGTCCTTACCTTGTATAAGCGGATTTAAAATCGAATCGTGAGTAAATCTTCTTGCCGTATCCAAATATTTTTCATCACCTGTAATTTCATACATTCTCGCAAGAATTTCATTCATACCGCCGTATTCAACGTCAAGCATTGACTGCATTTGTGCGTCAGTAAGATTTGATGTACCGTCAACTGCCCAATCTGCAAATTTTTTCAATACTTCATAAGCAGTGTCATTTTCTGTATAGTCATACGCGTCAAGCAAGCCTTGATATATTTTGTGTATTCCGTACCATGGCACCCAATAGTTATCAGCCCACTTGGTATTACCGCTAAACAGTTTTGTAAAACAATCTTCGCTACATCCGCCTATATATGGTGAATTTGAAGTCTTTTGAAGTTCATCGAGTTTAGTTACCGCATAATTAAGTTTAGTCAAAACTTCTTCATTGCCTGTATCACGATATAATACCGCAGCTGCACTCATCCAATGTCCCAACGAATGCCCTGCAAGTGTGAATGTATCTTTTGAACTTCCCCAGTTGCTTGCACCTTTTCTTTCCCAACCGCCGTAACGTTGTGCATTATTCGGGGCGGTTAATCCGTGCATTTCATATGACGGTGCAAGAAGTCTGTCAACATCTATTGACAGTACATATTTAAGTCCTACCTGTTCGCTTTTCTCAAACAAACTGTCTTTCTCTAAATTAACTCTGTCGCCTCCGGCAAAGTTACCTGTATTATCTATTTTTCTTTCCATTACGCTTGAAATTGCCTTTCCTGTTGATTTGTTATAAACGTCTGTTTTTACAGTCAAATTGCCCTTATAATCTCTAATATCTTTCTTCATTTTTACAGTATTGTCGGACGGCACAAAATCTTTTGTATCTTCCGACAGAAGTGTATCACCACTGTAAATTTGCATTTTTAAAACCAAAGTATCGGTTAGTTCAGATGTTACAACATACTCCGCTTCAACAAATGATGAACCCGAATTTTTAACAATATTCATATTACGGATTACAGAATAATTATCGTCCAAAGAATCCGTTTCAACAGTTATATTCGCGATAACATCGTAGCTTTTTCCTGCTATTTTCGTAGTACCTGTTACTTTATACGTTCCCTTTTCGGTATAACTGCTCACTTCTCCCCAGTCAACTATCGTTTTGCTTGTCATTCCGTTTGTGTACGATACATCTACTTCTGACGGCAGCTTAATTTTGTCACCGACTTTTACTGTTAAATCTGTTGTTTCTATAGATTTAACTTCTGCCGCAGTAGCCTGCATTCGTGTTATAATTTCGTCTTGTGTTAATGCGTCATTGTATATTTCCATTTCATCAATACAACCAGTATAATTAGGATCTGAAGTATATTGAGATTTAGCAATATAATTTGCAGCCGAAGACGCAAGCGAACTCATAGACACCGTAATATTACCGCTTGCAACACTCTCACCGTTTATATACATTGTCGCCTTATTATCTTTCATTGTAACAGTTACGTATGACCAAACATTTTTATTAAACGATACCGAAGATGTAATATTTTGCTCTATTTGATTATTGTATTTCACCGCCAAACGCGGATAACCGTTACCGTTGTTTACGGTAAGAAATATATAATTCTTTTGGTCAGAGCCAAAGTCAAATACTCTTTCCCACGAAGTTATTCCGCTCGGTTTTATCCATGCTGATACAGTAAAATTATCGCTTAACGGAATTTGACTTAAAGTCGCACTTCCGCCGTTAAATTCTACCGCATTATTTTTTGACCGAGTATATTCGACACCGTACCCATATAGGTTAATCCTGTCATATCATTCATTGAATATGATGCTGTTAAATCAGCCGCATATACACTTGCCTGCAATATAAATGCCGTAGCCGCTGCCGTTAAAATCACTTTCTTGAACTTCATTTTCCCCTCCAAAAAATAAATTTTCAACAAATTAATCTTTATATATCCCGGGTTTCTTTAGTAATATTATATAGTATATTTTTTTAAAATTCAATTAACTATATTAACATCATTTGAATGTATATTAACATTTTCACATTGACTTTAATAACTGTTAATGCTATACTGAATATGCAGGAGGTACGCTATGAATCCGAGATTATATTTTGATGAAAAAACGTTAAAAAAATTAGGTGATGTATTTGTTGTAAACACATATTTCCCTATTAAAACAGTTCCCGACAGTGCCGACTATTTTTTGCTTGTATATATTGCTCATTCTAACGCCATACACAACATTGATAATACAAGCAGAAAATTAGAAGAAGGCGATGTCGTGCTAATATCGCCGAATGTAGTCAATTCATTCACCTGTACCCATAAAGATGAACTAACCATTGCATATTGTTGCGCGTTTTCCAAAAACGCATTACAATACAGCTTAAAACAGTATTCAGGCAATTTTCCGTTGCTTTCAGATTTTTTTGAGGGAAAACGCTCATATATACAAGTACACGACACACCGTCAAAAACAATACGAAATTTTATGATACAAATGATAGATAATTTTAACTATTCACAACCCGGATATTTGTTTTCAATCCGCAGTACAATAACACTGATTTTAGTTAATATGTTCAGATTGTATTCAGTTGATAAAAATAAAGCCGACGGTTTTCATTCCAATGTGGTTATAAATAACGTTACCAACTACATAAATTCAAAAATATATTCAAAGCTTTCGCTTAACGAAGTAGCCGATAAATTCGGTATCACCCCGCAACACCTTTGCCGATTGTTTAAGAAACACTTTAATATGACTTTCACTCAGTTTTCAAACAGGCAACGTGTCGATAAAATCCGTGATGAACTCGAAAATATCGACAGACCGATATATCAAACCTATGAAGAATTTGATTTCACACCTCAATATTTAAACAGTATGTTCAAAAAATATACCGGCTACTCTATCAGTGAATATAAAGCCAAATTCAACTATAAAGCCGGTAATCCGCTTTATACGATATAATAAAAAGCAACTTTTGTCATAAAAGTTGCTTTTTAACTGCATTTTATTCTGAAATGCTCAAGTCTTTAGTATTAAGAATTTTTTTGATCCCTGTTTCACTGTCTATAAATAAAAGATTTTTAGATTCAATACTTAAATTTTTACATCCTTTTTCATATATCTTTTGAGTTTCGGTACTGCTCTTATTTAATCTATATAAGCAATTTTTATCTGATGTATTGATATAATAGATATAATCTCCGATAATTTTAAATTCCGATACTTTATCTTCCGTTATATTACGTTTCTCATCATTTTTTAATGAAATATCATATAATTTATTATCTTCTTTTGCAATATAATATAAATCTGATTTATCTTTTGTCATTGCCAAAACAGATTCTTCAAGATATTTTTCTGGTGCTGAAAACATTGCTTTTTTATATACATAATTGTAGTCACCTTGGTTTATGTAATAACTAGTCGTATTAAATACAAATATAACAATGGCTATTATTATACAAACTCCTATGCCACCTAAAACACCCATTGCAACAGTTTGTCTTTTATGCTTTTTAATAGCCTTTTGTTGAAGTTCTTTATAATATTCTATTTTTTGTAATTGTTCTGTCCACTTTTTTACTTGAATTGAATCAATTCCATATATATCAATAAGTTTTTGAGTCATTCTGTTACTCTGTTCTTTATCAATTTCTACAAATTGTACAGTTTCAAGTTTTCTACTGTCTTTTTTATCTTTTAATGACTCCGTATATTCCATTTGCAAAGCCATAGTCTGATATAAATCTTGTACAGTTTCCAAATCAGAATCTTGTGTTTCATTATCTCCTTGTTTAAACATATCAAATATGTTTTCGGTTTCAACAGTATTATTGAAATAAGTATCTTTTAAATTATCATTTTCCATCAGCTTACATTCCTCTCATTTTCACACATTCATGAAATTTTGAATTAACATATTAATTATACTGATTGCAGTAACAACAGCACTAATCATAGCTACTACCTTTGTTGACGGCATAATAGTTTTTGACGCATCTTCATCAATTGTTATACAAGTATGATTTTTCTGAGAATTTTTCTTTATTAATTTTTCCATCATACTTATTGTTCTGCCTTTAGAATTTTTTTCGCCCGTCAAAGCAAATTTATTATTAGTTTTTTGATTCGACTCTTTCTCGGTAGTCATCAAAAGATGACTGCTAAGGAATTTCGGAACTGTTTTTATTGCAATTTTAAAACTATCTTTTGTGCCAATACAATCACTTACATCGGATACAATTTTACAATTATTATTCTTATCTATTTTCAATAATGTGCACTCTCCGCAATTCATAAATATAGTTCCTGCAGGATTATATACAACTATAAGAAGAGAGATTTTATATTTTTTGCTTATAGCATCTTTAAAAAATATTGAATGACAGTCTTCAGCAAATTTTCTTAACGCTTTCTTTATTGATGATATAGTTTTTCTATTCAATATTTCATCTCTGCTTTTATCTAAATATTCAAAAACCTTTCTGGATGCATTAAATGCCTCCTCATTATCACCAACACCACGACACACCGCAAAGATAGCATTATTCCCTCGGCCTTTTATATGATAGCTGTCTTTAGCAACATTCATACTTGTATAAAGACCGTTCATATAATAATTATCATAATTGGTATATTGCTTGCCGATATTTGTACACATATAGGCATCATATTCCGGACTGTATGCTTCATTGCCAAAATTATTATCTAATATATTTCTGTCTGTAGATGTTCTCAAGGAAGACATTCCATTCATACTTCCACTTAAAGCCATTTTATGCCTCCTAATTTCTCTCAATATTGATGTTAGAACCAATTTTTATATTTCCGTTATCAGAAACAGAAACAAGATCATATTTATATAAATTCTTTGTTGCGTCTGTATAATGATAAACTCTGTATGTAGAATCTGACATCTTAATTATTGATATTCTTCGTTTTACATCTTGCGATGTACTGATGCTGTAAACTTTAGAAGTTAGAGGATCGCAACAATATAAACCATATCCTTTACCTGTATTATTTATAAAATAAATCAAGTTATTATCAGTATCATAATTCAAGCTTGATACTTTTACAATATCAGTTAATTTATTTAGACTTGTGATTTTTCCTGTCAAAGAGCCTGTAACATAATTGTTTGTATATATTGAATTATCTAAAGTTATAATATCAATGCAAGGATTGTTATATTCAGAAATAACAACAGTATTATCGTTTAAACTCATAATATTTATTCTGTTAATAAGAGAATTGCCATTATAATCATTTATATAAATAATATCGTCTTCACCTGTTGAAAGATTTATTCTGTGTATCTCCTTATTATCGCCTGAATCTTCAGTCGCATCAACATAGAATATGTATGATTGTCCCTGATATTCTCTTAGTACGATATTATATGCATTGCTGCTATTACTTATATAGTGATAATTTTCGCCATCCAAATCAGACTTAAAAACACGTCCAACACCACTATTACTACTTCCGGTTCTCTCAATTCCATACAAAGTATTTTGATGTGAGATAATATTTAGAACCGTAGGATCTATGCGTTCATTTTTGGTATTATAAAAAGTTATAGTTGAAAGAGTTTTTTCTACCTCTTTTTTACAGCAAGCCTTATAATTTTCATCTACAAAATATATGTTTCTTCTTGAACGTGTTACACTGTAATAAGAATGTCCATTATCAATTTCTTCTATTACAGATGAAACAGTCTTACCATCCGATTCCAAATAAATATCAGAATATCCCAAAGTATTATCATACTCACTATAATTCAAATATGCCATTTTACTATATTTAATGACTTTATTTCCTTCTTTACCCGTTAGAAAATCCTTAGCCACATTCTCATTGCTCATAAAATATATATTGCCTGTTGATTGTGACCAATCCACTTCACCTCCTACAAGATATGCCATATATCTCATAGGGAAATACAGACTACCGTCAATATTCATTATTTTATATTCTATTTCTTCGCCATTATCCAATTTAAAAGTGAAAGGCACATTTATATTTTGGCTAAAACGACCTTTCTTAGTGACTATCGTTATACTTCCGGTTCCTATGCTTTCATATTTGAATGTATTATTACCCATATTTGAATCAACAGCATCTGCCAATCCGGCATTCTCCGCAATATATCTAAAAGGAAGATATGTACTGCCATCTATAATTTTAGCTGTAGCAATGGCACCACTCGAATCTCTCATTTGAACATAATCAAGTAATTCATCATTGATTGCACGGTATGCCATTGAGCTATTTGCTTTCATACATAAAAATAATTGATTATTCACAGCAAATGTGTTTGTACAAAAGATAATAAACAAACTTGCAATACCCAATACAAAAACTAAAATTTTTTTCATTTTTTACCCTCCATTAATTACATTTTTGAAATTCATCATTCACTTTTGCATAAATAGATCCTTCAAACACAGATAAACTACGTATTTTATCAGCACAATATAATGTTTCCGGTACAGTATTTGAAAGACTTATTTTTTTTATTTCATTTTGAATATCAGGAACAATAGTTACATAATAAAAACAATCATTAATATCGTCATAACTAATAAACCTTATCTTTTCTACATTTTCTGAATCAATAACGTTGCTTATGTTATTACCGTCAAAGCTTGCTATTTTAACAGTTCCTTTTTCCCAATCGTTATACGCTATACTGTTTTTCCCTATTGAAAAATAATCAATATTCTTCAAAGGACTTCCGTCAACATCTATTGTCTGTACTTCACCTGTTTGCAAATTAAGCTTATAAAGTGTATATTCCGCATTGGAATCAACATAGTATATATTTAAACTTCGTATATTTTTTTCAATATCAAACATCATAATGCCATTAGATTCTGTAATCTTCCGAAAATTGTCAGCCTTAATTTTGTATGTGTATACCCCATTATCGCCTTCAAAGATTTCTGTAGATAAGTTTGCTGAAAAAAGATATCCTGATACCTCATTTTCTTCACCTATAGCCAAACCATAAAGCATATTTTGATAAACGGTCATTTTATCAATTTTAACATCTACTTTATTCCCGTCAACATCATAAACATCTAAGTTATGACTGAGGTTATTATCGTCTGACATATCAATATAATGCACTTTTTGATTTGCATCGCTATAAAAAGTCAAATTATAATTGTTACTTGCAGAATGAACCTTCTCATTAACTTTACCGCTTAACGATATTACCGTATTTTCATTATCATCATTAAGTACAGCATCTGAATATGTTATATAATTGTTTGTAAATTTTCTCGAATTTATCTTTGAAAAATATTTTTCTCCGTATTCTTTTGTACTTGAAATTATTATACTTGAAGTATTATTATCCCAAGACAAGCTACATAGTTTTTCTTTTTCAAAATATCTCAAAGGAAAATAGGATACTCCGCTGTCACTTACTTTTAGTGCATCAAATTCACTGTCATTATAATCGATAATTTCACCCGCAGTAATTGTCCTTGTAATACCGTTTACATTAAAAGATATATTAAAAGACGATGTATTGCTCCACATATATTCTTTATTATCAAGTGTTTCTTTCTTTCCTGTGGCATCCGAAAAACCTAATATTTCCTCAAAAACATATCTAAAAGGCAGATATGTGATACCGTCATATATTTGCGGAGCTACTGCAACCGCATTACTTGCAATCATAGGTAAATATTCTATTTTATCGTTCTTTTCTATGTAAGCAAATTCTGATTCGTTTTTCATACACCAGAAAAAATCTTCTTCCTGCGCAACTATCGATTCCGCTGTAGGTAACGGAGTAACTTCAACTTCTGGTGCATTTTCTTCTGTTGCATTTTCTTCTGTTGCATTTTCTTCTGTTGCTTCTGTAGGTATTATAGTTTCTTCAACAATGCTTTCAGAACTTTTTTCATCTGTAAACGATACATTATTTTCATCCGCACAAGCACTAAAACTTGCTATAATTGTAGAAATTAAAAGTGACAATATAATACTAATTACTTTTTTCAAGATATTCCCCTCCAATTTATCTATTTATTTTTTAGAAATACTGTTTACGTCAATTTCTTCAAACCTTGAAAGGTTTGCCAACCACACTTCGAGACTGCCGTTTTTATTTTTTAATTCACCGCAATTTTCTTGAATAAGGCATTGCAATCCCTCACCGTTTTTATTAATTCTGTATAAATCACCTGTAGGTGAATTATCCGTAAAATATATGTAATCTCCTATTACAACGTCATAATGACATTCTTTATCACATAAAGCTGTTTCTTTGCCTGTCCATATATTAACTTTATATAACTTTTTGCCATCTTTTCTGTCACTAAAGAATACCTCATTTCCGTCTAAATTCACATACGATGCAGAGTTATCAGTTAATTTTCTTGCAGGTAAGAATAAATATTTTGCGTATAATTTATAATCATCCGACTCATTAGGATAAAAAGTTGCTGTTTTAGGATATAAAAATACCAGAGTTGTTCCTAAAACTACTAAAACACACAGCAAAATAATCAACAGACGTTTCATATACTTTACCTTACGTTCTTCTTCGTTCATATCGCGCTCTGCTATGCCTCTTCCTGTATATACACCCTCAATAAACTGACTTTCCTTTGTGTTATTGCCAAATTTTTGCAACAAATCTTTAAATGCTCCAACTGTATCACGAAGTATATTCTTTTGTGGTATTTCTATATGATGTATAGTCATAGTTTGGTTATTATCAAACTTTTCTTCCCACCATTCATCATCTTTAAAACTTCTTTTAGGATAAGGAATTATAGTATCAAGTTCTTCTGCACTCATCTCGTTTTCGGCATCCTCTAAATCCTTTATAAGCATATCTATATTTCTATATCTGTTGTTAGGGTTAAATTGACAACATTTTAATACTATATTTGCAATTTTATTTGTTGCATATTTAGGCGGTGGTAGCTGTTTACCCATCATTCGCATATTATATGCTGTTCTTTCATCTACTTCCGAAGAATAGAATGGAGGCTTATTTTCATTTAACAACATATACAAAACAATACCTAAAGAATATATGTCAACAGTTTCATCATAGCTTTCGTTATTTTTTATTTCCGGAGCCATATAGTGCGGAGTTCCTACTCCCTCTGTTTTCTTACTAAGTCCGCCACTATCGATATTTGCCACGCCGAAATCACCAATTTTAATTTTACCGTCGGCACCTATAAACAAATTATCTTCTTTTATATCTCTGTGTATAATTCCTTCTGTATGGCAAGCTTTCAAACCATATGCAGTTTCATATGCAATTTGCATTACCTTTTTTAACGAAAAATCTTCATGTGATAAGAAACGCTTTAATGGCAAAGCCAATTCCATTAAAATTATAATATGCGAATATATACCGGACTGTACCAACATATGATTATACATTTTTACGATGTTTTGACTACCTAAAATATTCAAATTACCCAGTCTACTCATTGATTTTATTTCATTTTCAAATCGAGACGCCATTTCACGAGATAAATTTTCTATTGCATTTTCATCATCTCCGTAAATGTCCCTCAATTTTTCTTCCAATTCCGGATTAGGCAATGAAATAACTTTTACCGCACAATCCTTTCCGGTGTCAACTCTAACTCCATTATATACAATACCGTATTTTCCACGTCCGATTTCTCTGTCTATTTCAACCCCTAAATTTTCATGAATTGTTGTATCTACAATTTTTATATTTGTTTGCATTATATCTCCTCCATATTTTATCGTTCACTTCCAAGGTCAGCACCTGTATATCCTCCGCCTGATGATTCACTTGATGAACTTGCTTCTGAATAAGAAGAATTGCTGTTTGAATATGAATCATCACTATAAGAAGAACTTCTGCCAGAATACGAATTGCTCCCCGATGAACTATAATTATTAGAATATGAACTACCGCTTGATGAACTACTTCTTGAAGATTTGCTACTTGATGATGAACTGCTTTGACTCTCGCTGTTGCTTTTTGTCTGTTTACTCTCTTCATTCGCTTTTTTATTCTTTTCTGCCTCTGCTGCAGTTTGTTTTATTTTCTCTTGCTCTTCATTATATTGCTTTACCAAAGTCTCTAACTCACTCTTCAATTTTTCACATTTGTTTTTACTTTGCTTTATTGCTTGATATTTACTATTTTGGATTAACTGTTCTTCGCGATTAGCAACAGAGAGTGCCGGTGAATTGTATATGCCCTCTGCCTCACTTCCAAATTCTTTTGCCTTTGTTTTTAAGTTCTGAGCCTCTGAAAGCAATTCTGCTTTTTTTGCCTTAATCGCATCATTAACATCCAATGTATCTGAACATAATTTTATATATGAATCACATATATCATTAACCTGCAAAGTTTTTCTAATATCAGCCATTACTGTGTCCAATTTCTGTTGTTCTTCTAATTCTATCGCAATCTCTTCCGGTGTTTTTCCTTGTGAGCGAATTTCAGGCTTATACACTGTAGTAATAACTGATAGTATAATCGCCAGTATTGCTATAGTTACAGAAAAGATTTTCAATTTTTTATTAATCTCCATAAAATACAAACCCCTTAATTTTTAATATTGTATTATTCGCCACCTAGTCCGTCATATGAAGACTTTCCAATACTTTGTTCTGTTTGACTATCGCCGGAAGTATCTTCACTTTCACTTACAGATGTGCCAATGTCACTTGACGCACCGTTTTCGCTCGACGTATTATTTTTGTGAGTTGATGTATTATTATTTGAAGTTGAACCGTTTGAGCGGCTGCCGGAAGTACTTTGCTTAACCGATCCACTTGAATTAGAACTTGATGATCCTGATGATGTTGTTGAATTTTTAACAGGTGCTTGACTGTCGCCTTTATTACCGTTATTACTTTGACTTTGACTTTGGCTATGTCGATTTGCTTCTTCATTGCGTTTATGCCAATCATCTAATGCATTATTCAGCTCTGCTTTCTTTCCTTCGCATAAATCTATATTTTTCTGAATATCATTACTGTTTATTAAATTTGTTATATCATTCTTCTTAGTCTGCTCATCGCTTTCACTGTTGTTGACAATATCATCATACTTTTTCTTTACATCTTCTATTGAAACATTAAGAGCTTGAATAGCGTCTTTGAATTCTTTATTTTTTCCTGCTACATTATTATCAGATTCATCAACGGTATTTGTATAATCATCATAACTTTTGGCATTATTAATTGCATTGTCAATATACTGATTCATCTTTTCACATGCTTCAGACAAATCTTTTGCATTTTTTATATCATTGCTTAAATCGTTTAGCGATATTCCGGATGTTTGACTTCTGTATACGTTAAAGCAACCCAAACCTGCACCAACTAATACCGCTGCAATTATTATACAAATAGTCAACTTATTCTTTAATACAGCATTAAATTTATTAACAGGTTCTGCATCAACAATCAAAACCGTAATGTTATCACGGCCACCGTTTTTCTTTGCAGTTTCAACAAGTTTATTCGCCGCATTTATATTATTTTTTTCTTCTATCAGAATGTCCCTTATCATCGAATCATCTACCATATCGGTTAATCCGTCTGAACACAATAAAAATCTTTTCTTTAATCCTAAATTTATTTTTTTGGCTGATACATCCGGATAGACATTTCCGTATTGATATGACATACCCAAAAATCGTGTTAATGCGTGTTTATTATCAGCGTCGGTATGATCTATGGTAAGTTGCTGTAACTTTTCATTTTCTAATTCATATACTCGACTGTCACCTATATTTATCGCATATGCACCATCTTTAAGAAAATATATTCCCGTCAAAGTAGTTCCCATAGATTTAAGCTCCGGTTTTTCTTCTGTAGTATTATAAATGCTATCATTGATCGAAGATATAAACGACTTCATAACATTGGATACATCTTTTTCGAATTTTATTTTATCTGTTATTGAGTTATAATTTTTTTGCACTTGATGAGTTGCTATATATGATGCAACTTCACCGGCACTGTGTCCACCCATACCGTCACATACGCAAAAAAACGCTTTTTCATTCACAAATTCACCATTACATGAATATATGTTATTCTTTGGATTTCGATTTTCTTCACCAAATACAAAAAAGTTATCCTCATTATTTTTCCTTAAATTTCCGACATCTGAAATTAATGAGTATTTATATCTTATTTTCATATACCATATCCCCTTACTTAATTTGCATTAAATAAATATTACATATATTAAATATTTGCATTATTGATTACATTTCCATTATAACACATTTACATTATAATTGCAACTATATTTTAATTGCAATTATAACTATATTTTATAAAATTTATTTTATACTTTCAGATTATCATGTAAATGACGTGCTTTCAACACTTCTGCATAATTAACGTATTTTTTGACATATTTAGCATCAAAAAAACTCATTACAATGTATTTGCATCGTAATGAGTTTTTTAGGTAGCATTATTAATTTTTAGCCGCGTTATAAAGCATAACTGCAACATCAATGCGTTTAACATCTGTGCCTAATCTGCTTGATGTTACATTATCAAACAAATTATACTTTTGAGCAGCGGACATAAAGCCGTCGGGATATTGAGTTTTACTGTTTGCATATCCGTATGCACTTGTCAATATTTTAACCGCCTGTTCCACGGTAATATGATTATCCGGTGCAAATTTATTATCACCGATACCATGTATTATATCTGCTTTTACGCACGCATTTACATATTTACTGCTCCAATGATATTTTGTATCTGTAAATGTGCTATTCTCACCAACATTATACCCCATCATTCTGCATATAACCGCAGCAAATTCTGCTCTGGTTATGGTTGCGTCAGGTCTGAATGTATTATTTTCATAGCCTGTCATAATATCATTGCTTATAGTGTAATTTACTGCATTTTTCTGACCGTTATTAAGATAAGATGTATCAGAAAAATCCTCTGCTTTTTCTGCCGGTGCATAGCTGACAAGCTGATATTCACGAGTCATAGAAACCCCATTATTTCCGTTTGCAACCACTCTTAAATCATGCGTCCCCTTTATGTCGCTTAGTTGTACGGTATAAGCTATTTCGTTTGTTGATTTAACGAGTTCACCGTCAAGATAATATTCAACATTTACCCAATCCGATCCGTATATATGCGGATATGCGTACAGTGTTGTATCTCCGTTCATCGTTATTGTACTGCCCGCCTTTTTTAAGAATTGTCCGGCGCTGTTTGTATTATTATTTTGTATAAACCACGGTGACTCTGTTACATCATTATATGCGTTTTGAAGTTCGCTGTCTCCGTCGAGATTATAGTAATTCACCTCATAATTCATTTTAGCGTTAAAATACGCTATAAGCTTTACTTGAGGATATACCATAGGAATGAATGTATATATTTGTTTTAAATATTTTGCCGCCCATTCACTGTCGGTCTCATTTATATCACCGTTAGTTCTGTATGCACTTCCACATTCAGAAATCATTATAGGTTTTCGACCGCCGTATTTTTCAACAGCATCCTTTATCATCACAACAGGATCGGAACTGTATCCTGTTTTAAAGTAAACTTCATTATACCTGCTTTCTCCCTGCCATACTCTGCCTTGGAAATACTTACTTGCATAACAATTCACGCCTACCCAATCAACATATTCGTCACCGGGATAGAAGTCATCAGCCGTATAAGGCCAATCGTTTGTTTTCCATGAAGATGTGTGCGCCATACTCCAAACAGTAGCAACGTTAGACAATCCGCTCACACTGTTTGCAACAGCTTTGAATGCAGATACAAATTCATCGGGTGTACATTTATCACCCCAAACATTAAATTCAGCACCTATTCTCAAATAAATCGGCACGTTTTTGTAACTTGACAGCATAGAGCGTAAATTCGATAAAAAAGAATCCGAACTGTTTATATTTCTTGCCGTTGTGCCTTCCTGTGGAAAGTTTAGAGCAATTTCTACCGCTTTGTTTTGTGTTTCTGCTTTATCAAGCATCGCACGCGTCCAACCGAATGTACTTTCATCACCGTATTCCAAATACAGCAATGTCATTGATTCATTACTTTTTGCCTGATCTGCCACTTGTCCGTATAAAACACCGTTCGGCTCATTTTTCGCACCATACACCTTTTGCGATTGTTCCGTAGCTTGATATACGTCAAATGTATTTGTAAATTGCTTAACGCAATTTTCTGCAATAATTACGCCGTCAGTCCACCCTAATTGCTTACCGTATGGAATATACATTTCAAAATACTTCGCCGCATTTGTATAATCACCGTTCATAAAATAGGCAAATGCAACATCATATGTTCTTGAGCCTAAAATATTTATTGTCTGCTCATTCTTTGGCTCTGATGATATTAAATTGATAATTTGTACTCCGTAATTTATCGTTTCATCATAATTTTTGCTGCTTGTTGCATTTGAATAACCAGCGTCCAAGCCCCAAAATGCGTGCGGCAATTCATATGCCATTACGCTTAAATTACTTGAGATTATCAGACCTATCATCGCAATTAATATTATGCTTATTCTTCTTTTCAATTAACATCACTCCCAAGATTATTTTATATTCAGTATATCATACTAACAATAAATTTACAATTATCACTCTATGTTTTTTAACAACAAAAGCCACTGTTTACATTTTAGCAGCGGCTTTCACTCTTAATATTTATTATTGTAATATAATATAGTCTTTATACGAATATCCGCTGATTCCGTTATACTCTACCCAACACCAATTTCCGGACATTCTGTCCGGATACACTGTACAACTTGCACCTTCAGGAATTGCTCCTATAGGATAATCTTTACTTGGTCTGCTGTTAATTGCAAGTGAACCGTCTGTATTGAATACATATGCCGTATATGTTCTTTCTGTTGCGTTGCTTGCGGTTGTAAATGATTTTACATCTCCACACGTTTCATTACCGTTTTGTATTCCGTATACTTTGTAATAATATGTAGTTCCGGCGTTCAAATATTGTCCCGCCTCACTGTTTAAGTCATACCATATATCAAACGGATTTTTGTTGTGGCTGATAGTATCTCTTGCAACCTTGTTCATATTATTCGGCGATGTTCCGAAATATAATCCGACTTCACTCGGACGTGTACCCGAATATGCCGCTGTACCTCTGACGGTTGCATTATTTGATGTAACCGAATCCGCCCCGCCTGTTGATATTGACAAACCGGAATTATCTGATTCTGTTGTAAATGAGCTAATTGAACCTCTGACTTCTTTTCCGTTCTGTATTGCATAACACTGATAATAATAAGTTCTACCCGCTGATAGATATTGTCCTGCCTCACTATTCAAATCATACCACATATCAAACGGATTTTTATTGTGGTTTATCTTATCACTTGCTACTTTATTCAAATTGTTTGAATCATTGCCAAAATAAATTCCGACTTCACTTGGGCGTGTACCTAAATATGAAATTTTTCCGTATACAGTTGCATTTGTTTGTGAAATCTTTTTTGCCTCAAGTGTATTTACTGTTATATTATTTTCAACAGGTGTCTTTGAAACCAAATTTTCTAAATTCGGTATTCCTGCACCGTAATATGCACTACTACCGAGATTGCTTGCTGAAGATTTCATCGCATTTATAGCATCTGTTGATGAATAATTTGGATTAGCACTTCTGATAAGCGCCAACACGCCTGCAATATGTGGTGACGCCATTGATGTTCCGTTCATCGTAACAGTACTACCACCTCTTGCCGCACCACCTATTTTAACTCCCGTTGCCGCAATATCAATTATTCCGTTTCCATAATTACTAAATTTTGCTTTTTGATTATTGTCTGCTACCGCGGCAACAGTTACTACTCCATTTATACAAGCCGGTGAAAAGAATTTCTTTGATATATCAACATTATCATTTCCTGCAGCTGCTACCACTGTTACACCGTGTGAAAATTCCATTCTAATCAAAATGTCGTATCCGATTCCGTCTTCGTGCTGTTTTATATCGTGGTCTTCATACGAAACTATATTGCTATTTCCTTTTAATGATGACATAAGCTGAAATTCCTGCATTAATTTCTTGGTTATTTCACCATAATAATCTGACACGCTTTGCTCATCACCCAAGCTTTCTTTCAATGAATCCACTTCTGTTTTAGAATTCGGTACACTTATTATTTTTAATACGGAGATATATTTACCGCTTATGTCCTCTCGTTCGATGCGAAATACCTTTCCGTAGCTACCCTCGCCTAACAATTCTTTTATGTACCACTTTCCATCTATCGGCTCATACCTTTTATAATAATTTACTTCCATTTATTCCGCTCCTTTGTTTCTATATTTATTATTCATTTGTGATTTCTGACATAAAAATACAAAAACTGCTATACTGCCAAAGAGTGTTAAATACAACCATTGCCAATGACCGCTTTTTCCGACATCATGCAGTCTGCGCGTGGTAAGTGCAATATTGGGAATTAATATAGCCAAACACATTATAAATAATAGTATATTTAAAACAGGTAATATATCTGATAGTATATTTACAATATTTAAGATTATAAAGTTAATCAATACGATCTTCCAATAATTTATTCTACTTATACAACCCTTAAAATCAAAATATCCTGTCCAAAATTCCTTATATATATCTATGATATTTTGTGTTTTTTCTGTTTTATTTATGATTTTTTCTTCCGATTGTTGTACACTTTCCTTTTTAATACCAAAATCAAATAACCCTACTGTTTCATCATAACTATCATAATCATTTTCTTCAGATGTATACAGAAGATTTTCCAATTCTTCTCGCATTTGTTTCGGACTGCTGTATCTGTCTTTTAAATCATAAGCACACGCCTTTAATATTATTCTTGCCAATTTTTCATCACAATTTATCGGCTTTGGAATACCAGCATTACTCATTCGTTCTTTCAGTGCATTTTCTAAGTCCTGATATGTTCTTTCTTTCCTGAACGGTTCAAGATTGTTATTTAAAAATTTATACATCACAATTCCCAAAGAATATATATCCACACTCGAATCATATTCTTCACCTCTGTATATCTCAGGTGCCATATATGTATATGTTCCTTTTCTTGACAGTCCGATATTGGTTTTATCCAACACTCTCGCAACACCAAAATCACCGAGTTTAAATTCACCTATATCCGAAACAAAAATATTACTTGGCTTTATATCACGATGTATAATGTTATATTTACCGCAAACCTCCAATGCCTTACATATGTCTATCCCGAGCTTTATAATATCTTGCTGTGTCGGTGCATTATCAGTAAAATATTGTACTATCGGTATAAGTAATTCCATTCGGATAAAAATATCCCAACCAAATTCACCGTCTTGCTTTTCAATCACATTATGATCTTCATAACTTACAATATTACTGTTTCCACGAAGTTTAGACATTAATTGAAATTCCTTTATACAATCATCAACTAACCCACTATAAAACGAAGTAATGCTTTTATTATCTATATCGTAATTCTCTTCTTTTAATCTTTGTAATTCCTCCGATGATTGAGGAATTGATATTATTTTGAGTGCTGATTTAATATCAGGTATGTTCTTTCGGGCAATCTCAAAAACAGTGCCAAATGCACCGTTGCCTAATTTCTTTGTTATTAACCATTTTCCGTCTATCGGTTCATATTTTTTGTAATAATTTATGTCCATACTGACCCCCTAAATATTAAAATTTATCCATATCATCTAACGATTTCATTCTATAGTTTTGAGAAATTTCGTTTAAATCATATTTTCTGTTTTCTCCATGATTTTTCGTTACTTTTTTTATTTTCTTTAATTCATCCTTGTCTTTACCAAATGTTCGCATTTTATACGTTCCGCATATTTCACTGACTATTTCTTTACAACTTTTGTTTGTATTATTGGTTATGTTTGACTTTTCAGGAACATTATCATATACAACATTATTTTGAACATTAGATGTTGATTCTGTATTTGAATTTAAGTAATAATCAAAAAGTCCAACCGTTTCTTCATTTTTATCAAATTCATCATTTTCGATTAAATTATAATTATCATAAGAATTCGCAGTATCTTCTATTATATGTTTTTCTTTGTCCTGTATACGATTTAACGCATCATACATTTCTGACGGTGATTTATATCGTTCATTAGGATTAAAGCTACATGCTTTTAGTATAACCTTCGACAAATCCTCACTTGCCTGACACGGATTAGGCAAGCCATCTCCTTTCATTCTTCGCATTAACGCATTTTCTTTTTGTTCAAACGTAAAACGCTCCGGAGGAGTCGGCAAAAATGGTTCACGATTATAATTCAGTAATTGATACATAACCATTCCCAACGAATATATATCAACACTTGCACCACTTTTTTCACCCTTATACAGTTCCGGCGCCATATATGTATACATTCCTGCCTTTGTCATAACAGTTTCGATACTTTTCATCGTTTTCGCCACACCAAAGTCACCTAATTTAAAAGAACCGCTCTGTGATACGAATATGTTTTCGGGCTTTATATCTCTATGCACAATTTCATATTGCTGACATATTTCTAACGCTTTACATATATCTATTCCAAGCCGTATAACATCTTTCTCGTCAATCCCATTTTCAAAATATTCAGATAACGGTGTAAGAAGTTCCATTCTTATCAAAATATCATAACCGATTCCGTCCTCGTGAGGCTCTATATTATGATCTTCATAAGATACAATGTTACTGTTACCTTTTAACTTCGCCATTAAATTAAATTCGTTTAACAGCTTTCCTGCTATATCTTTATAATACTCCTTAACACTTTGTTCATCACGCAAGCTTGCTCTCATTGTCGATATTTCTGTTTTTGATTGAGGAATTGTAATAGCTTTTAAGGCGGCACTTTTTTTACCACTGATATCTTCACGTTCAATTCTAAAGACTTTTCCGTAACTGCCCTCACCGAGTAATTCTTTTATGTACCATTTTCCGTCTATCGGCTCATATTTCTTGTAATAACTTTCTTCCATTACCATCACCCTACTATTGTCAACAATACTTTAAACAAAATGCTTTTTTACTTTCTTCCAAACAGTTTCTTTTGGCTCTGCATTTTTTATAACGCCTACTGTTATATTATCTTTACCACCCATCTGTAAAGCGGAATTTACTAATGTTTCTGCCATCTGTTCAGCAGACATTTTGCTATTTAATATATTCTTAATATCATCATTACGAATCATGTCCGTAAGACCATCACTGCAAATCAAAAATATATCTCCTCTTTTAATATCTATAACATCAGATATATACGGAGATATAACCAATTCATCGTTTGGTATTCCCAAATGTTGAGTCAATATATGACGATTGCTGTATGACTGCACATCTTCTTCCTTAATCATACCCATTTTCAACATTTGTGCAACTTGCGTGTGATCTTCCGACAGCTGTGTCAATTTTTTATTACGCATAAGATACGTTCTGCTGTCGCCAATGTTATAGCTGATAGCTTTTTCATCTTTTATATATATAAGTGCAATCGTCGTTCCGGACTTTACACCATTATTTTCAAATCTCAAATCACAAATTCTTGAATTCACCATATCAAAATATTTTTCGTGATATTCATTAAAATCCTTTTCTTTAAAATTATTTAATTCCTCTACTGATATAAGCGACGCTTTTTCGCCGAATTCTTCGCCACCCATACCATCACAGACAGCAAAAATTCCACCTCTATAAACAAAATCTTTTTTTCTGTATCGAAGTTCCTCCGGTGTTCTCTTATAAGTTCCGCAAATAAAAAAATTGTCCTCATTATTCGTTCTTATTTTTCCACTATCTGTAATAAAACAGCAATCAAGTTTAAGCATAAAATACTCCTTATTCCTAATATTACGGCAGCACAATAATAAAATCGTGCTGCCGTAATGAATTGATATAATTTTTAGCCACGAGATCTTTGAGTAGCAGCTGCTTCTGCTTCTGCATATGTCTTTGCAGCATCGCTAAGATTTAATGCATACTCTTCAAGAATTTGTTCAAACTGAGTAAATGTACTCTTCATTCCGTCAAATTTTGCTTGAAAAGCTGTTTGAGCTTCACCTTGCCAAATTTCAGTCAAGCCATTTACCATAGCAGTAAGCTTTTGAATAGTGCTTACATGCTCTTCCTTATACTTTCTAACCTCGTTTGATTTTTCGTTTAACACTTCAGGTGTTACTTGAATTCTTGCCATTAAAATGACCTCCTTTGTAAATTTTATTATAAATGCGTCTGTGTGCATCTATTACTTATGTAAGACCGTTGATTTTTGAGGCTAATGATTGGTCTGTTTCTTGCATAATATCTGCTGTTTCATCCATATCAACCGCATATTTTTCCAAAGCCTCATCAAATTTATTAAATTTATCTTTCATACCTTGATATTTTGCAACAAATGCTTGTTGTGCCTCACCTTGCCAACTTTCACTGAGATTCAATACTAAATTGTTAAATCTGCTCATAGTATCAACGTGCTGCTGTCTGTACTCTCGTACCTTTGATGCTCTCTCCTTTAACTGCTCCGGAGTTATCAAAATATAATCAGCCATTTAGTTCACATCCATTCTATCTAAATTAATCTTCTTGTAAACCGTTTTCTTTTAAATATTCTGCATATTTAATTCTAAATGCCTGGGATTCTGCATTGACATATCCGACAAAATTAACAATTTCAATATCCTTAGCCATAAACAGAAACATATTTTCGCTATCGATATATCCTTCTGGAAATGGTACTCCTATGTAGTCATATATTGTATCATCATCTTCTTGTACCAGCGATTCTCCAACTATCATTAACTTTTTCTCTGCACCTTCCAATGTAACAACGCTTCCTATTGGTAATAATTTATTATTCATAATTATATTCCTCCTATTTTTATATATTTTTTATTTTAAATTATACAAGACTTTTACCAAGCGAATATGCTTTTTCTCCTGTTTTATATATACTTTTAGCAGCATCATACATAATTTTCATAAATGATTTATCTTTTATATCATCAAATGAAGTTTTTCCAAAAATAAATGCACTTCCTACTTTTCCGGTAGCTATCATATTTGCCTTTCCTAATGATTTTAACATTTTATCTGCACCATCCAAGAAAGTAACTAAATCAACCCCTTTATACACTATATCTCCGAATTGTTCACCCAATTCTTTATTTCCTAACTGTTCTCCTATAATTCCACCATTTTCAACAAGCTTATCTTTTAAGAAATTTGTCTTTCCAACCATATCATATTGTTCGTTAGATGCGTATACTATATCACTTGCACCATTTATAATATCATTTCCTGCTGTAATAATATCCATTATTGCCAACGGAGCTGAACCACCGGCTGTTCCTGCTAACACTGCGACGGCTCCTGCAATTTTTATAACCCCTTTTCCTATTTTCCATGCCGCTTTTCCGTATGCATTTATTTTTTCTTTGTTTTCTACATACCAGTTTTTTACTTTGTTTATTTTCTTGCCAACATTTGATACACAATTTTTACCTTTTTGAACTACATTGCCGTATTTTTTCTTTAGTGACTTCGCGGCTTTCTTTGCTTTATTCTTGCTCCAATTTACAAATTTTTTTAAATTGGAAACATCTGTTTTCTTGGTTGTTGTATTTTTTCCTGCATTTTTATTAACTTTATCAAGCTGTTCTTTTGACACCCAACCATTTAAGGTGTTTTTTAACATAGCTCCGACCATACCGGCAGCTACAACTGTTGTATTTTTTTCAAATGACACTGCATCTATATTTGTTTTCTTTTTTGAATCTGCGCTGACAAATTGATTCATAACGTCATTAAGCACGTTTGAGTATGCAGTCAACTTTTGTGATTGTTTGTTTAAATCATTTTTAATTTTTTGAAGTTGTTCTTCAATATTTTGTCTTGCTTTCACTTCCATATCCAAATTTGATGCAATTCTCGCTACGGCCGTTCCGTTTGATTCAGTCCGTTCTGCTAAACTGCTTATTTGGCTTTTCACATTACTCATTTCTGAAAGTGTAAGTTTTATCAATGCCATTGTTTTCTCACCTCACTAAACTACATTTTCAAGGTACTTGCGGCAGCTGCTTCATCAGCTGCTTTAATTGCTCTTGCAACTTCTTTTATTGCATTTGCCGTCTTTTTTATTTCCGCCTGAGTTTTTTGATTTTCCTGTTTATATTCCTGCAACTTTTGCTTAAATGCATCGCTTGCCGCTCCTTTCCACATTTCATCCAATGAAGAAAGCTGTTTGTCAATATCTTTGATTATATTTGAACATTCATTCGCGATATTTTCAAGTTTTTTTGCTTTCATTATTGCAGCAGCATAATCTATACTAATAAGTCCGCTTGACAATCTACACACCTCCTAAAATGATATTGTTATAATACTTCCATCCCAAATACCTTGAGAATATAGAGTCTGATTATTTTGTAAAATTCTATTGTTATATCTTATTTTTATATCTGATATACCTTCATAACGTTCACTGTCTATAGCTTTCAAAACATCAACAAACTTCTTTGATAAATCTTCAACAGGCATTTTTATTGGCAACTCAAAATCTCCAATTTCATAACCCGAAAATTCCTTAACAGTTATAATCGCTGAATTAACCATTTAAACCATCCTCACCTACAATAGTTCCTACAATCTTCACATAATTATCAAGTGTATCATTTATTTCAGCTACAGTTGTATTATCAAATTCTGTTTCATCTATTAAATCTATAACAGTCGGTGTAATTTTTATTAATGACGTGTCTGTCACGAATACCATCATATTATGAACAGAATCAAGCTTATCTTTAAATTCAACTTCCGTAATCGAATAAAAATCATTAATATCCAGAGCATTCGCAACAAGTTCTGCTGTCGTAGTGTTACAATGCTGTTTGAAACATTCAACAGCGGCTTTTTTGTCTTTTTTTGCAAGACTTTCTTTTGCTCGTTCCACTTCATTTTGAGGAATATGAAATTTATCTATATTATTATTTCTTTCCATAGGTAATATTTTAACTAACCCTTTTATATCGGAATACAGCATTTCCTTTTTCAGCCATCCAATAATATAAATATCATCTTTCTTTTCCGATTTAACTACTTTTTCATCCTGTATATAATACACTACATTTGTTTGACCCTTGTTTCCTTGAGCGTGGTCTACAGATATAACATTATTACATTCAACACAACAGCTTATCAATTCCATTAAATCATCTCTGATTTCGGAATTGCCGTCAAAATCAGACTGTATGTAATTTTTTTCTTCCAATGATTTTTGCGCATTTCTTACTTCTTTTTCTACATTGTCTTCGGTAAGGTTCTCGTACGCGTCATCTACGCCATATACTTCGTCTGCGTCGGTTGCCGTGCATAAAAGCAAAAACTCTTTTGCGGTAATTTTAAAACTTTCCATTTGCTTTACCTGTATTGATTTATCAATACAATCCTCCTTTTCTTTTTTTGATTTAATTTTCTAAATTTAAAATTCATACATAGTTTTAAATCTGACTTTCTCCTCATTTTCCACTTTGTATGCTTCAAATTCACTCAACTGTTCATTTAACTCTGAATATTCCGCCTCGATTTTAAAAGCACCGTGTTGTTTTAATGTTCCGCCTGTAAGAATGCCGATACCGTCAGATATTATCATTTTCAATATTGGATCTACAGAGCTTAAACTGTATAATTTGGCCGATTCCTCTGCAACAACAACAAATACCTTTAATCCTTTACCCATTCTCACAATAGCCGATAATCTCGTTGCTGTTTTATCATCAATAGCGTCATACATATCTTTATAGCCGTCTATTCCTATGACTATCGTGTCAAATTCAGATAAATCTTCGCTGTTTTTTCGTAAATTCAATTTCTCAGCAAGTTTTTCTATGTATTCATCTAATTCTACAGCAGATTCTATATATTTTTCCGATATTCTCGCCAGTGTAGAAAGTGTTTGTCGTCCACTATCATATAAAATAAGCTTTGCGTTCGCTTTATCGACAAATTGCTTTAAAATTACATTGAGAATATTACTGCTACCCGATTTCTTTTCTCCTGAAATAAGTATACAATGAGGTGATTTTTTTATATCAACAGTTACAGGCTCAATCGTTTCCGTTGATAATCCCAACACTATATCATTACTCATTATCGAATTATACGATATAACGTCAGGCATAACCGGTATTGGCTTAGCGCTGCCGTCTTTATTGTTTTCACAAAGAATACTGACTTCACTTTTTATATTTTTTAGAACTTCATTATCATCTTGTCCCACAACCGGAAGTGCCGTCTGAAATTCCAATGCAAACGGTGTTCCTCTTATTAAACCACGTCCCTCGTTGTTTTCAGGTTCCAGTCCGTCCGTTTTACCTACAACAGCCGAATATTCCGATTTATCTTTCAGCTGTAGTGAAATATTATTTTTAATGTTGTTTATTATTTTATAGCTCACACCTGAAATACCGCTGACTGTTCCTATCATATATATTCCGTAAGCCGCGCCCTCTCTTGATAACTTTATAAAAAATTCGTCTAAATCCGGATATATTGAAAATAATGCATTGAAATTATCTATAAGAAGTAGAATAAACGGTAATTTTTCACCGGTTGTCTGTTCATATATCTTTATATTAATAATTCCGTTCATTGCGAAATTTCTTTTTCTCGTATCAATTTCTTTTTTCAGCATATTTACCAGTTTGTAAATTTTCTCCTCATCATTATCGTTTGCAACGCCCCCTACATGAGGAAGACTACCAAACAAATTCAAGCTCCAGCTACCAAAGTCCATTGCATAAATATTTATATCCATTGGAGTGTAGGTTTTAGCGGCAGACATAATAACCGTCTGTAAAAATGTTGTTTTACCTGTACCCGGTGCACCCCATACTAAGCAATGTCCGTCTGCTGAGAAATTAATATCAAGCGGATATTGCATTTGCTCATATGGATCATCTACCAATCCGACAGATAACACTAATTCTTGTTCTTTGTTATTTTCTTTCAATATGTTGTCCAAATATATTCTGTTTTTCAACCGTTCTTGCCATATCTTCGGAGCTTTTTCAACGTTATGTTCAATAGCAACCTTTTCTATATAGTCTACTACTGCGTCAATTTCTTTTATTTTGCTTTCTTTTTTCTCTGAGTTTAACGTTTCGTATTGATTACGCTTTCCTGTTATATCTACTAACGAAATAGGAATTTCCGCATTCATTCCTTCTTCTCTGTTTGGTTCATATGGTGCGCCACTCCAAAAAGATTGTACCTGTTCATATATGTCGTCTTCACCGACTTGAACATATGCACGCCCTGCATTTGAAATTTTTGCCGCGTCAGCATGGCGTAGCATTTCCTTACTGTCTGCACTGCTCGCAACTCTGCAACACCATCTGAATTTACTGTTTGCATACATTTTATCTGTAACAACACCACTCGGTTTTTGAGTGGATACCACCGCAAATATTCCCAAAGAACGACCTACTGCAAACAAACTTTCCAATACCGGTACAAACTCAGGAAGATTTTTCTTTATTTCCGCAAATTCATCAACAACAAGTATTGTAATCGGCAACGGTTGATACGTTTTATGAAAACCACGTTTATAATATTCTTTTATATCCTGAGGAATAATTCCCACTTTATTAAATATTGCCTGACGTCTTTTCATTTCCTTGTTTAGTGCAATAATATTACGCTTAACATTACCATCCAAATTTGAAATTTTGCCTGCAAGATGTGGCAAATTTTGAAATGGCAACAACATGCCTGTACCTTTATAGTCTATTATTATAAAAGACAGTTCCTGCGGTGAAAATTTTGTAGCTAAAGATAAAATCCACGACTGCATCATTTCAGATTTACCCGAACCGTTTGTACCTGCAACAATTCCAAAAGGTCCGTGGTATCTTAAAAAGTCAGAGCCATACATAATATTAAAAACAAACTTTTCTCCATTAGATTTTATACCTATAGGCACTGCCACTGCTTTTGCAGGATTTGTATTATTCCAATTTTTCCATATGGGTAAATCCTCAGCTTTTTGTACACCATAACCCTCTAGGAAAGTAATGCATGTAGGCATTTTTTCATCAGACTTTTTCTCAGCCAGTCGTACAGGCGCTAAGCTTCTTGCAAATTTATTTGCTTTTTCTATTGTAAACTTATCAATTTCAAATTTTTGCTTTTCACCTATATTTGATTTATCAAAAAATACATTTTCTTCCGATGTTGTTTCTATAATCAGATTACAACTCTTAGGTAACTCTTCTAACTTATTGTAGACGTATATTACGCCTATGCCCATTCCGACTTTATTCTCGTTCAAATATTTTTCAATTTCCGAGTCTTCAACTAATTCGGGATCTGAAATTACAAATAAATAAAAAGGAATATTCTCATTCTTTTTTTCACTTTGGTCTTTTTGAGGTTTTCTTCCTTTTAATTCTTCATCAACCTTTTTATCCAAAGCTGCCGCATTAAATACATCATTTGCCATATATCTTGATTCTCGTTTTTCGTCAAACGAATGTGGCAACCATTTTATAAAATCCCATTGTTTTTGTTCCTTCTTTGAAAACATAGTGACAAGTCTGACGTCTGTATATGGATGTGTTGTTGCAATTTGTACTATCATATTTCTTGCAATATTTACTGCATTCTCACGATTGCCTATTATACCAACACTTAAATTATTTGCTATGTCACATAAAATAGGAGCACCCTCTATAACTTGATTACCCTGACCAAGATTTTCGCCTTGTTCTTCTAATTCATCATCATACATTTTCAGAACATTATCCGGAAATTTAATTTTGAAACTGGTAGTTATATCTCCCTTTCCGATTCTCACTTTTAAGAAGTCGTCGTCTTCCGGATTACGTTCCCACATTGTACGTTCACGCTTTGTTGCTATATCATAGCACACCCTTGTTTCATGATTTGATTCTTCAAGAGATATAAATTGGTCATCTCTGTTTTTCTCAATCCTTGCTTTAACATCTGCTAAATATTTTTCGTACTTTTCCTGTCTTACTTCACGAGATTTTCTATATTTTTTCTTTTGCAAAAAAGTAGAAAAGACAGATGTCAACGGAAAAACTGCCGAATATGCACTACGAGTTACAAGCATAGGCAAAAATGACAACCAATTAACCATTGGCATATCTCCAATATTCGGCGGTTCTTGGATTTCTATAATTTCCGAAGGCATTTTATGTCTTAATCTTGGTGACAAGCTGAAAATCGGATACTGTATTTCATCATTGTCTATTATTTCTTGGTTTTCACACAATTCCAATGTATTATTTTTAAACAGTATATTAAATTTACCTATTGAAATTATATCGCCATCTTTAAGCATACTTTCGGATATTTTCTTGTTGTTTAAAAAAGTACCGTTTAAGCTATGTAAATCTTTAATTGTACTGCCAATTTCATCAGTTATTACCATGGCGTGCTTACTGCTTACACTTCGATCCGATAAGTGAAATGTTGCACTAAAGCTACGACCTATAGATACAGTTGTTCCTGATTTTAACTTTACTTTCTGAGGAACATGTTCTTCTACACAAAACATAGCGGCTATATGATGTTTTACGCTTAATATAAAAACATCTCCATCCTTTGCAATACCTCTTTCTTTTTTTAAAGCGTCAAAATATGTCCATCTGTTATTGAAAAAATCAAAAGATAAATGACTTGCGATAATATCAGGATATGTAATTTTCAATGTATCTTCATCTGATGAGCCTATTGTTATATGTGCATTCTCCGCATTCAAATATAAATCTTTTATCTGCTCATTAATATATAATCTTATCTTGCTCGTCATTTTCATTCACCTTTCCAATTTTTCACCTATTATGTAGTTATAAAAATACAGTTGTTTACATATTATTCAATATCTACAAAGCTTTATGGATGACAGACTAAATGCAGTATCAATATATACAATTTATTATTCTTGTATATATTTTTTATAATTACAGTTTCATTATAGCACTTTTAGTTTAAATATGCAACTACTTTTTAATTGTATATATGAGTATTATTGTATAATTTTAATACAAATATTTTAATTTTCTATTTATAGTCATTTTGCAACTTATTTTTAAATTAATTATTACTTTATATTTTGCTTGTATATTTTCTATTTAAAATGGTTTAAAATTATATTATAAAAAATTCAACACACGGAGGTGAATTAGTTATGGGAGAATTTGAAATTCATCAACCAGAGAAGTCATCTAATCGCACCATAAGAATGCCTGATGAACTTATCGAAAGAATGGGTAAAATTGCAGCATCAAAAGGAATATCTTTTAACCAGCTTGTAATTCAATGCTGCAATTATGCCCTTGACAACTTAAAGTCTGATGATAATGAATAATTTGCGTATATTTAATCATCGACCTGTCAGAAACTGAAGTCTTTATATAGGACTTCAGTTTTTTTATTTAGGATTTTTATCCTAAAAACATATTAGCATAATTTTAAAATAACTTTCAACAAAGTGACATTTTTAACGTCTTTTTTACCATAATTAACATATTATATAGACAAAATAATACATTTTATGATAAAATATATGTATCAATTCAGAAAAGAGGGATGTTATTATGGCACAATGGCAAGTAAGTCTTGTTGACGGTTTAATGGATTTCAGTTTCAGTATATTAATAGCTCTGTTTTATGCAAGCGTACTCTCCGCAAGATACGGCAAAACAAATTTTCGTGTAATTGTTTCGGCAGTAATGATTATAGCTACTATAATCACAAACATAATACATATGCCTCAAATGCCTATGTTCTTTACAGGGATAGCTATACTTATGACTTGTATATTCATACTCAGCGATGACAAGCCTTTAAAAAAAATATTATTCACTTTTATTCCATATGTATCGGATATTTTATTGTCGCTCGTATATCTTTCACTGCGAACAATACTAATGCCAAACTTTGATTCGGCTTTCGGCGGTCAAACACTTGCCGGACTTTCAAGTATTCCAAACGCAGTCGAACCTTTGCTTTTATTTACAGTTGAAATGTTGATACTGTTTTCAATCTCAAAATGGATACAACATAAAAAGCCAAAAATAAGTGACCTTACTATTGTATATATACTTTCAATAATAATTGTTCAAATATTTATACTGACGTTCTTACTTTACATTTATTATGCAAAAATAAGTATATTGAAATTTGTATTGGTCTTAATTGTTTATATGATTATTTCAATTTCGCTTACAGTTCTTGTTATACGTTACAGTATTCGTATCAGTAAAGAGCAAGCAAAGCAAGAATTTGTTGTTAATCAGTACAATCTTTTAAGCTCACAATACGACCAACTGAGAAACAACTATGTAAACTATAAAAAATTGCGTCACGATTTAAAAGACCACATTAACGTTATTAACGGTCTGTCACAAAAAGCAGACAAAGAAGAATTAACCGAATATACAAGTAAGTTATTAAAAAATTGGGATTCACTTTCGGCAAAAACATATTGCGATGTTCCGGCGATTGATATTATATTGGCTGAAAAATACAATATGGCTACAGCCAATCATATACGAACCGATTTCTTAGTCGGCGGTATTAAAGAGGCTCAGCTCGACAATGTTTACTTATGCAGTATCTTCTCCAACCTATTAAATAATGCTTTAGAGGCGTCTAAATACTGTACGACAAATCCTTATATTGAATTAAAAAGCAGCATACAACTCGGCAATTTAGTTATCACCTGCCGCAACAGTATGCCACAAGTTATTCGTAAAAAAGACGACCCTAATCACAATCACGGGTACGGATTACATATAATTAAAGATTTATCCAATCTTCTTGGCGGTAATTTCGTTTACGAACATGATGAGTACAATTTTACCGCCATTGTAACAATTCCGATTAATGACAAGGAGGAAGTACATAAATGATTAATATCGCGATAATCGATGATGATAAAACTTTCTGTGATGATTTTAAAGAACAAATAGAAAAAATTGATAACAGCTATAATACCGACTGTTATTATGATATAAACACTTTTTTAGAATCGGTTTCAAGCTACAATATCGCTGTTATTGATATAATGCTCGGAAAAGATAACGGAATAGATATAGCGTCAGCAATCACTGAAAAATACCCTAATATAAAAATTATATTTATATCTGTTGAGCAAGACTTTTTTCAAGACGTCTATTCCGTCAATCATTTATACTTTTTGGTAAAACCAATATCGAATGAACAGTTAAAACAAGCCTTGTCAGTGTGTTGCAGTGAAATAAATAAGCAGACTCTTTATACAAAGCTCGGCAGCGGAACTACTGCTATAAATCTAAATGATGTTTCCTATTTTGAAGGGATTTTAAAGAAAACTATCGTACATTATGTCAATGCGCCAAAGCAAACCTTAAACGAACCTCTAAAGGACATCGAAAAAGAAATTCTTAACACCAACTTTATACGCATACATCAAAGTTACATTGTAAATCTTACATACATAACTCAATTCACCAAAACAAAAGTCAATATTCAAGACCTTGAAATACCTATAAGCAGAAAATACTCACAATCAGCCTTAAATGGTATAAGCAAGTTTTTAGGTAATAATCTAATTTAAAAAAAGTCGGAGTCGGACTCCTAAAGGAATCCAGCTCCGACTCTAAAATTAACCTTTTCGGCTTATTTTAAAATTTATCTGAATTTACATATTGCGTTATACTGCTTAAAAGCTGTTTACATTCGGGATAATCTCCGTCTAAGTCAAAACCGCAGAACAATAGCTTTGCTTTGCCTATTTCTGTTTCAAACAGCGGTGATGACGCAGTATTATCAAAGAAATTCGGTACTGTTTCAATTATAGGTTTTACTTCACCTGCAAACTTCGATATATCTGTACCGATCGAGTTATCAAGCAGTCTTTTCCACTGATAATCGGGATATTTTTCTGTCGGAAAATCATCAAATATTCTATGATTATTATCAATTATTGCACCGCACGGTTTTTGTGACGGGAAATGTACCGGCGACCAAAATACAGGTATAAAACTTCCATGTATCGGATTTTTAAAACACTCTTTCGTCACAATAGCTTTTCCGCCGTTTTTGATTATATCATCAAGTTCTTCTTCCGATTTAATCATACGAACATTGTTTTCAATCTTATTTTCGGCAAAAACAAATATTCTCCAAGTATTTTTGTAACCGTTCACTTCAAGTATAACACTAAGCATTGTTGATTTTGTTATACTGTTTAGCGGTATGCTTACCTTACTTTCTGTTGTTGACGTTTTATAAAATACTTGCTTACCGTTTTGTACCGTCAAATTATAAACAGGGTTGTTGATTTTCTTTTCGCCAAAATCATATAAGTCCAATTCCGCCTCCAATGTATCTGTATTTTTAAATATTCTCTTTGCCTTAAATAACGGTACTGCCTCACCTGCAAAATTTTTAAATTCATCGTGTGAAATCAAGCCTTTACTTTCATAAAACACATCAAGTATGCCGACAGTGGCTGTACTTTGTCCTGTGTAATCCGATAGCGACAAAAGTTCAAAACCGCCGAAATCTTTTGTCCTAAGTGCCGCCTCAATATCTTCTTTATAAAGCTTAACAGCTAAGTCGCCCGACGCTTTAATATAATCATTCAATTTATGATACACATTCTTTTCAATCATAAATTTTTTAATCGCGTCAAGGTTTACCGGCAGAATATTGCCTGTATATTTTTCAATTAAGTCAACATCAGGATATACACAATACTGCCCCACTTCAAACGAAATTATCGGTACAGGCACATCTTTTACCGCAGAGGAATAATCAAGCGATGTATTTTCAGCCGCCTTATCCTGACAGTTCTGTATTCTGACATTGTGACCGCCTGCCTCATATGCACACAAATAATCTTCACACGGCATAATCGGGTGGTCGAAATTCGTCGTAAGCGTATAAATTCTTCTGTTGTCATAAGCCTTTATGCAAGTGGTTATGTCGTTAAGCATATCAAAATCGCCCATATTTTCATTACCGTTTGAAAACATTATAAACGAAGGGTGATTGCCGTATGTTTTTGAGATATTAATAGCCTCCTGCATAAAATATTGACGGTGTATCGGGTCTTCACCCGTTTCAAGTGCACATACATCGTGATTAAGCCATAGCGGCATTTCGATAGATATGTACATTCCTATTTCGTCAGCCGCATTAAAGGCACATTCAGGCGGACACCATGCGTGAAAACGAACGTGATTTAAACCATAGCTTTTGATAGTCTTGAAATTTTTTCGCCACACCTCAATATCCATAGGCGGATAACCTGTAAGCGGATATATAGCACAATCTATTGTACCGCGCAAAGAAATTTGTCTGTTGTTAAGCAAAATCTTTTTATTTTCCGTTTTTATCGTTCGCATACCGAACTTTACGGATTTTATATCGGTATGACCGTTACATTCATATTTAACTGTTGCCGTATATAAATTAGGATTAAATTCGTCCCAATAATCTATTTCGGAAATATCGTATCTGAAATAATCAACTTGTTTTGAATTAAACACCTTCGTTTCAAATATTTTTTCTCCAAGTAAATCTCCTTTTGGTGAAGTAACATTTACGGTAACAGTCGCTTTCTCCGTTTTAAACGGAGAATGTACATCCGATGTTTCAACAACTTTAAGCGTTATGCCTTTGTCATCTGTATATACTTGAATGCTGTCAATATGTTCTTTTTCTTCATATTGCAGTTCAATACGTCCGATAACACCGTTCCAATATCCTTGCGTATCGACACTGTATCCGCTTGCCATTGTATCAAGGTTTAGCAAATTTCTGTTGTCTATTTTCAGCGTAAACGTATGTCCGCCCGGTGTTATTTTTCCTGTTAAATTGTATATGTGAGGTGTGGACAGCTCAATTATTTGTCTGTCTGTTTTCACACCGTCTATCCATAATTCAGATGATATATTAACTCGCTCCATAAACAGTCTGACAGTTTTACCGTCTGTATCATTCGGAATGTTGACCGTTTTTTGCAGCCAAAGAGGAGCGATATATTCATATCGCTCTCTCGGTGCACGTACAGCCTCTTTTGATATTTTGTCAAAGTATTCTGTTTTTTTGCCTATCCTATTATCACAAGTTGAACCCGGAAGATTAAAATTATTATTTTCAAATTTTATGCTGTCTATTGTCTGACTATCGTCAATATCTGTTTTATAATTCCATTTTCCGCTTAAATCTATTGTTTTCATTGTATCACCTATTTTACTATATCTCTGAGTTCTGTGTGGCATTGATTTAATTCAAGTCCTTGTTTTGCATACTTTTGGGCATTATCATTATCACCTATACCCAAATATCCAAGCGCCGCCATAAGATTACAATGTACCTTATTGTTTTTATTTAAGTCACCTTCGAATATCAAGAAATCCGGTAATGATACAGCAAAGTAATCAATTTTCATTTCATCATTCATATGATTATTTGCATACTCAATAAATGCGTTAAATCTCTTTTTAGCCTCGTCTTTATCTCCAAGTGCCTCAATCGCTTTTGCAGAATAATACATCATCTGTGGCGGTTGGTCGTTATAATACATCGCCGAAGAAAGATTAAATTCACCCCTTGCTGCAAGTCTGTATGCCTGTTCGGACTTTTCCTTATCTTCATACAAGTTACCAAGCATATAATATATATCGTTATCCATATTACCGATTAACTTGCCCTCACCTAAATTATACGGATAAACGAGAGCTTTTTCAAGATATTCTATTGCTTTTTCTGTATTTTTTTCTGCTTTAGCCTTATTAATAAGCGCAATTCTGTACTGAGCAGGTATCTTACCTTCACCGCCCTCCCAAGGGTGGAAGTTATGGTTCATAATACGATTGTATGCGTTATCATATTCGCCGTTCATATTAAGCAACGTGATATATTCCGTATATAAATCGTCACGCTTTTCAAGTAAGTCGGAATTTTCATTCATATTTGCCAATCTCTTTTCAAGAGAGAAATTAAGTGTTTTGTACAGTTGATCAAGTTCAAAGAATATTCTTGCGTCACTCTTATCAATACTGAATGCTTTTTCCATTGCTTTTACCGCTAAGACACCGTCTTTTAATTTATTGTAATAAACAAGCGAAAGGTTTCTATACACTGTCGGAAGTTTTATATTATCCGCACACTTTTCCCATAATTCTTTTGATTCTTCCCATCTGCCTCTGTCATAGAACAAACAGCCAAGATAATAAGCAGCATAATTACCGCCGTTATATATTGCCTTTTCCAATACAGCTATATCTTCAAGTCTGTTCGGGAAACAATACAGGCTTTCAGAATTTTCAGCCGTATCAAGTTCTGATTTGTCATTTGTCAGTGCATACAGATAGTAATGTACCATAGGCTCATTGTCATTCGGTGCAAGTTTTAATATTTCGATTGCGTCATCTGTCAAATATGCTGACATATAGCTAAGTGCAAGTTCAATATAGTTATGATTGTCACCACGCATAACAGCTTGCATTTCGTCTAAGCCGTTACCGTTTAGTTTGTAAAGTTCATAATATGCACTGTGATCTAATGCGTCTATATTGCGTGTTTCTTTTGCAAATTCTGTTGCCTCTGTATTTTTTCCGAGTTTTCTGAGCAACGCCGATTTTAAAGTTCTTGCCTTTAAATTATGCATTCCCTTTACAAGCGACTTTTCTATATATTCCAACGCATCATTATAATCACCTCTGCCCGATGCAATACAGGCTAATTGATAAAATGCTTTATCCTGCATATTTCCGTCCCAAACAGCTTTATAAAACGCGTCAAATGCAGTATTGATTTTACCCTGTTTCTTTAATGATAATCCTAAATTATAATACGGTTCACAATCATATGGATTAGGATTTTTCCAAGTTGATGATTTAATAGCCTGTCTGAAATATTTTTCACTTTCCGCGAATCTGCCCTTATTATACAAATACTTTCCGTATCCGTTGTTAAGACGAATATCTGTTTCATCTCGCTTCAATCCCTCAAGGTAATAATCTTCAGGCGAATATGTAGCATGGCGATATTGCTCTAAATGTGTAGCCGCAAGGAACAGTTTTTCGGTTGTTTCCACAAATTGCGGCTCAGGCAATGCCTCTGCCGGATTAGGTGTTTCCTCGTTATTTTCGCCCATAGGAGTGTAGCTTAATAATTCGTTTCCGTCTTTATATACGGCAAGTGTAAGCTTTGTTTCATCAATGTTAGGCATAGGAACACTCTTTGTAAATATATCGGTCGGTGATATGTTTGCTTTTTCTTCAAACATCTTATTTCCGTCATAAACAAATTTGATTGTTACATCGTCAAGTTGTATCGGCGAATATACAGTTATATTAGCCGTATCGTTATCTAATTCAAGATTCATAACAACTTCTGTTGAAGCATTTTTAACCGCACCGACATTTTTGTATGGCATAAAGTATTGAACGAAAGTCTTTTCTTCATACGGTTTTAAGAACGTAAAGTCGGGCTGATTGTCTGTAAACATACCTGTCATAAGTTCAATATACGGACCGTTTTCGTCTGTAAGATTTCTGTCCCACGCTTTTCCGAAATCACCGTTACCCCAAGTCCATTGCTTTTTACCGGGTGAAACGTGATGGTCGGCTATATGAAGAAGTCCCGCATTTTTGGAATAATCGTAATTGCCTATAAAATTATAATCCGAATGATATGCCATATACGAAGTCGGTACAGGAATATTTTTGTATCTTGAAATATCCGTACCCGGTGCATAATCAACCTTATAATAAACTCCGTCGGCAATAGGAAACTTTGATACATCACGTTTGCCGTGATCCATTACCGCGTGAACATCCGGCGGGAATATTGATTGTGTATAGTCATTTACCGCAACGGCAGGATTTGCCCACCATAAAAATGTTTGAGGTCTGTCTGTCGGATTGTATACCTGACCTTTTATTTCAAGATATGCCTTGTCTGGGTATACAGTAAATCCCGCCATACCTTTCGTATGGAACATCTTTTCTGTTTCGCCTACCCATACCGTAATCGAACCGTCATTGTTTTCTTCGATTTTATAGTCAACAGGATCAAATGTGGACGGTCTGTGATGTTGCGGCCAGTTAAACTCAATACCTCCCGAAATCCATGGACCTGCCAAGCCTACAAGCGCTGGTTTTACAACTTCATTATAATAAACAGCATCATATCCGTTTGTTTTATCGTATAATCTTTGAATTTTACCGCCGATTTCAGGTAAAATCATTACAAGAATATAATCGTTTTCCAAGAAAATTGCGTTGTATTCTTTATCAGTCTTAACGTCCGAAACACCCTCGCATACAGGGTGCGGATAAACTCGTCCGCTTGAACCTTGATATACACGTTTTTCAAGAAACATAGGATTTTTGTCGTAATCAGAAATTTCATATGTAGGTATTGTAACTTTTTCTTGCTTTAATATAACCTTATCCATAATAATTGCTCCTTCGCATATCGTTTTATTTATGATTAGATTATACACCGCCAAATCCAAAAAATCATTAAGCATTATTGCTGTAAAATATGAAATTATTGCTTTTTATAAAGAAGTCAATGTTTTTTCGTCTGCCGACGCTGAAGCTTAATCTTGATCTGCGATCCATTCAATTTGTACCGTTCTGCAATATTTCATATACTTCAAATAACATTTCTGCCGCCACAATAATACTTAAAAATTTCTTTGACATTTTATTTACATCCGAAATATATTTTATATGTATATCTTACAATATTTTTTTATATAAATCATTCAATATATTGAACAATAGAATTTATTTTTTAGATATATTGACTTTTTTAATACACAATGATAAAATCATCAATGTTAGAGGGAATATAACGCCTTTGCCATCGCTTTCTCTTTGTTTATTTGTTGAATTTATTATAGCAATTGAACGTATTATGTTATAGTATACTCTGCACAAAAACCGACACTTTATTTAAACATTTCATACAATGATAAATGTTTTATCATTGACGGTACATTTTTTTTGATACACATTGATAATAGTTCGCATATAATAATTTTCTCACATTTTGTCGTATAATTCAATCTAAATCATATATATGTTCACTTTTATAAAAAAATAACCGTAGCATAAGCTACGGTTATCTGCTTTAAATTATTACTTTGAAGCCAAGAAGTCATTAATCTTCTTTACAAGTTCGTCAGCATCAACGCCGTGAACCATGCAAGCTTCCTCAAGTGATTCACCCTGTGATGCCGGGCAGCCAAGGCAGTGCATTCCGATACCCATTAGTATTGGAGCGATTTCTTCATCTATGCTTAAAGCCTCACCGATTAGAGTCTTTTTTGTTACTTGTGCCATTATTGTTTCCTCCTTTTTATATATTAAAACATTCTTCAAATTCTTGACCGTCAATAGTTTCCTTTTCAAGAAGTTTTTCAGCCACTCGTGTAAGTACAGCCATATTTTCAGTAAGAATTTGTTCAGTTTTCCGGTATTGTAAAGTCATTATATGCTTTACTTCCGCGTCAATATCTGCGGCTGTTTTTTCGGAATATGCTTTTGAGTGTGCAAAATCACGTCCGATAAACACTTCGCCGCCGTCATCATACGATACAGGGCCGATTGCCTCTGACATACCGTATTTTGTAACCATTTGACGTGCTATGTCAGTTGCACGTTGAATGTCACTTGACGCGCCTGTGCTGATGTCGTCCATTGTAAGTTCTTCGGCTACTCTGCCGCCAAGCATTACAATTATTCTGTCCAACATTTCATTTTTTGATGTGTACATTTTATCTTCATCAGGCACATACATCGTATATCCGCCTGCTCTGCCACGCGGTATTATTGACACCTTATGAATATGCGATGTTTTATCGACAAGTTTTGCCAAAACTGCATGGCCTGCCTCGTGAAATGCCGTAAGTTTCTTTTCTTTTTCGGTAATAATTCTCGAACGTTTTTCCGTTCCCATCATTACTTTTAAGTTTGCGTCCTCAATATCTTTTCTTGTTATTTCAAGATGGTTTCGTCTTGCCGCAAAAATAGCGGACTCATTCATTAAGTTTTCAAGGTCTGCACCCGAATAACCTGCTGTTGCTTTTGCGATCTCTTCCAAGTCAACGTCATTTGCCAAAGGCTTTTTAGCAGAATGAACTTTTAGAATAGCCTCTCTGCCCTTTACGTCAGGAACATCAACAACAATCTGTCGGTCAAAACGTCCCGGTCTTAAAAGTGCGGGATCAAGTATATCCGGACGGTTTGTAGCCGCCATCATTATAACGCCTTCATTTTCGCCAAATCCGTCCATTTCAACAAGCAACTGATTTAAAGTCTGTTCTCTTTCATCGTGACCGCCGCCCATACCGGCACCTCTTTTTCTGCCGACTGCGTCTATTTCATCTATAAACACAATACACGGTCTGTTTTTCTTTGCCTGTTCAAACAAATCTCTCACTCGCGATGCACCTACGCCGACATAAAGTTCAACGAAATCCGAACCGCTTATAGAGAAAAACGGAACTTTCGCCTCGCCGGCAACCGCCTTTGCAAGAAGTGTTTTACCCGTACCCGGCGAGCCGACAAGAAGTACACCCTTAGGTATTCTCGCACCAAGGCTTACAAACTTTTGAGGATTTTTCAAAAACTCGACTATTTCCGCAAGTTCGGCTTTTTCCTCATCAGCTCCCGCAACATCTTTAAATGTCACGTTCTTGGTGTTCTCATTAAGTCTTGCTCTGCTCTTTGTAAAATTGGTTGCACCCGAACCGCCTTTTCGCAAAAATCCGAAAAAGAACACACATATAAATACAATTATCAAAATTATATTTGTAACCGCCGTCCATGAAATCTTGGTTTCATAAGCCTCTTGCTTTAAAGTGCCTTTATCCATTTGGTCGTTCATTTCTTTTCCGACATCTGCCTGCAACGTGTCAAGTGACGGAATTTTCACCTTTGCTTTGTCACCGTTTGTAAGTGTCACCGTTACGGTATTTCCCGACACAAGCATCGAACTTACCTGTTCGGACTTTATACTGTTGACCAAATCAGAGTAAACCATTTTGGTCTGCGATGCACCGAATCCGACTGCGAACATATAAATCAGATACGCAACTACAAGCATTGCCACCCATACTCCGAGTCCTTTAAATCTTTTCTGCAACTGACTACCTCCTTAATTATCGTAAAATTCTATTTTTATACCTTTATCCTTGAAAGCAAAACGTTTGTCTATTCTGTTGCCGACTGCAGCAATTTCGCCGTTTATCTCAATTATCGGCACACTGTTTCGTTTATCTTTAGGAATTTTTTTATCTATAAAATATTCCTTTAATTTCTTCGTACCGTTCATACCCATAGGCTGAAATTTATCACCGTTTCGCCTGTTGCGTACAATGATTTTATCAGTCTTGTCACACGAAAGATATATTGCACCGTCTTTATTTCGCATATCCGTTTCAGATACCGAAATTTTTTTGTCAAGTTCCGAAATAAAAACTGTTTCACCGATATTAATACTGACTTCAAACGGCTGTGTTTCTTCTTTTTTGTGTTCAAGTATTATTTTGCCGTACTCGTTTTTTGCAACAATACCGTACGGCAAATTTATTTGTCTGCCGCTTGATTTATCGGCAAGCGACAATATATCCGCAACATATGTTGACGAAATATCGTTAAGACTGTTATAAATATCTCTTAACATCAATCTTAAAACACGTCTTTTTATCGCAATATCCGTCTTATTCAAATCTTCAATATTAACAGCACAATTTCTGATGTGCTTTTTATAAAAATCTTCCGCAATACCGTCAAGATAATCACTGTCATCTTTTATCAAGCAAGCATTTTCCGTAACGGTTTTAATAAAACTCGTGTTAAATTCCTTTTGAATATACGGAAGTAATGTGTGACGTATTTTATTGCGTGTGTAATCTTCTGTCAAATTTGTACTGTCTGTCATATATTCAAGTCCGTTATCACTGCAATATTTTTCGATTTCATCTCGTGAAACATTCAATATCGGACGAATTATATTTCCGCGGACATACGGTATTCCGCAAAGTCCGTTTGTCGTACTGCCACGCATAAAATTCATAATCAAAGTTTCGGCATTGTCATTTCTGTTATGCGCCGTTGCAACTTTGTTTATATCGTATTTTTCGCACAATTTATTAAAGAAATTATATCTCACATTTCTGCCGGCTGTTTCTTCTGACACATTTGTATCTTTTGCAATTTGGGGTATATCTGCATTTAACACAAAACATTCAATACCCAATTTTTTTGAAAAGTTTTCGGCAAAAAGTTCATCTCTCTTTGCCTCCTCGCCTCTTATGCCGTGATTAATATGAGCCGTATATAATTTTATGTCAAATTCATCTTTCAGCGACCAAAGTGCGTGAGTAAGACACACCGAATCCGCACCGCCCGAAAGACCGACCAGCACGCTGTCGCCGTTATTCAATAAATTATATTCACGCAAGGTCTTTTTAATAATATCTAAAACCATTATTCTTCCTTCAATGCAAATTCAACATTAGAAAACTTAGTATATTCACCTTTCCAACCAAGTTTAAACATACCGGTTTCACCGCTTCTGTTTTTTGCGACAATACATTCAGCCAAATTTTTATCCTCGGTATCGGGATTATAATATTCGTCACGATACAAAAACATAACCATATCGGCGTCCTGCTCGATAGCACCCGATTCACGCAAGTCCGAAAGCATGGGACGCTTATCGCTTCTCGATTCAGCCGCACGCGAAAGCTGTGAAAGTGCAATGACAGGAATATTAAGTTCCTTTGCAAGAATTTTTAACGAACGCGAAATTTCGGCAATTTCATTTTGTCTGCTCTCTGTTCTTCCGCTCGACTGCATTAACTGCAAATAGTCGATTACGATAAGTTCAAGATTTTTTGTCTGCTTTAATCGTCTGCATTTTGCACGGATTTCCGATACCGTTATTGACGCAGTATCGTCTATATACATCGGTGCAGTTGCAACTCTGTTTACTATTGCACCGATTTTTTCCCAATCTTCGCCTGTTATATCACCTGTTCTGATTTTATTTGAATTAACAAGTGCCTGGCTGCATATAATACGGTTTACAATCTGTTCTTTCGGCATTTCGAGGTTGAATATCGCAACGGTTTTTTTATCGGTAATACTGACGTGTTCCGCTATATTTACCGCAAAACTTGACTTACCCATACCCGGACGTCCGGCGATAAGAATAAGTTCGCCGCCATGAAAACCGCCCGTACGTCTGTTAAGTTCATCAAAACCTGTAGGCAAACCCGTTATACCGCTTTGATTTAAAGAGTTTTCAACAAGTTCCTGATAACTGCCCATGAATATCTCACTTATAGGAAGTATATCGCTCTTGTTGTTTGATGATGTAACGTCAAAAATAAGCTGTTCGGCTTGGTCGACTATTCTTTCGACTTTATCGTTCTGACCGTAAGCCATATCGGAAATATCGTTGGCACTTTTAATAAGTGTTCTCAAAACTGCCTTTTCCTTAATTATTTGCGAATAATACGTCATGTGCCTTGTTGTCGGCACATTTGTTGCCGCATTTCTCAAATAAGCGATACCTCCGACAGCCTCAAGTTTGTCGCTTTGGCTCAACTTATTTGAAACGGTAATAAAATCTATAGCCGCATTTTCGTTAAATAAATCAAGAATTACACTGAATATTTCCTTATTCTGTGGGAAGTAAAAATCTGACGGTCTAAGTATTTCAACCGACTCCGCAACACTGTGCGAATTAGTAAGAGCACTGCCTATTACAGCCAATTCCGCCTCTTGACTATATGGCAGTTCTCTGCCCATTACGTCAACAGGATTCGACATTTCTGCCATAAATCCATTACCTCCCCAAAGTTATATCTGTTCTACAACTACGTTTAACTTACCGACAACGCCTGTATAAATTTTTACGTCAACAGTCGTTGTTCCCAATGTCTTTATGCCGTCAGGCATAACAAATTTCTTTTTGTCAAGTTTGATGTGGTGTTGTGAAGTAAGCGCCTCTGCTACATCTTTTGATGTTACAGATCCAAAAAGTTTACCGTTTTCGCCTGCTTTAGCCTTTAGCACAACCTTGATTTCTTTCATTTTCTCTGCGATTGCATTTGCCTCTTCAAGCTCAACTTTTTTCTTGTATTCAAGAGATTCCTGCTTACCCTTCATTACGTTTATATTCGACTTTGTAGCCGGTTCGGCAAGACCTCTCGGCAAAAGATAGTTTCTTGCATAACCGTCAGATACATTTACCATCTGACCTTTTTTACCTTGTCCTTTTACATCTCTTGTCAATATAACTTGCATTGTCCTTCCTCCAATTAACTTTCATTATTTGCAACGTAATCAAAGACAGCCTTTTCAACGTCCTCAATTACCATATCTACATTTTTGTCTTTTACTTGTGCACCGGCAACGGTACTGTGTCCGCCGCCGCCGAGATACTCCATAATAAGCTGTACATTAATATCACCGAGCGAACGGGCGCTTATACCCACGCCGCCGTCCTGTGCATATACAACTATCGACGCACGAATATCACCTATATTAAGCATTTCATCAGCCGCCTGTGACGCTATCACTCTTATATTGGGATACTTTGTGTAACACTTTGCGACTGCAATCTGCGATACTATAATTTTCGATGTCTTTACAATATCGGCTCTGTGGTCATAGTCCTCTTTATTCACGTTAAACAGCTTTTTAACGTCTGCCGTATTCAGTCCCAAACGTCTTAAATATGAAGCCGCCTCAAATGTTCTGACACCTGTTTTTACTATAAAGTTCTTTGTATCCATCAAGATACCCGTATACAAACACTCCGCCTCAACGGTTGTAAGTGAACTTCCCAAATTCATATATTCCAATAATTCAGTAGCCATTTCACAAGTTGACGACGCATACGGTTCGTGATAAATAAGCGAACAAGGATTAATAAAATCAGTCGAACGTCTGTGGTGGTCGATAAGCACAACCTTACTTGCCTTTTCGATAAGTTTCGGGCATGGCAACATTGACGGTCTGTGCGTATCAAGCACAACTATCAATGTATCTGATGTAACGTTTTCGACTGCGTCGTCATTGCTTATAAACATACCTCTGTACTCACTCATTGCACGAAGGTCGTCATACATTTTTTTTATGGCCGGTGAATTGTTGTCATAGACAATATACGGCTTTTTGCCGAGCGTTCTGACTGCTCTCTGCAAGCCTACCGCCGCACCGAAGCAGTCATAGTCCGCACCGGAATGTCCCATAAATATTACTTTGTCGGAATTTTTTATAAAGTCTTTTAATGCAACAGCAATAGCTCTTGTTTTAACTCTTGTACTCTTTTCGTAATCACGAGCCTTACTGCCGTAAAATTTATACTGTGTATCGTCCTTTATGCTGACTTGGTCGCCTCCGCGTCCTAGTGCCATATCAAGTGCATTTCTTGCGTACATATCATTTTCCGACAGACTTCCGCCTACGCCGATACCGATACTGATACTTACCGGAAGTTTCATATCTTCACCGACTTTTCTCACCTTATACAATATATCAAACTTTTTACTGACATACTGTGCAAGATAGCGATGTTCAAAGAACATATAAAATCTGTCGCGGTCGGTTACTTTTAAAAGTGCATTCGATTCGTCTACCCATTCATTGATACATTTTCTTATTTGTGCCAAAATCTGTTGTTGCTCGTTGTCATTGACACGTTGCAATACATCGTCATAATTATCAATATTGATAATCGCAACATCTGTTTTTTCGTTAACGTATTTTCTTTTTAATTCATATTCAACAGTTCTGTCAATAAGATAAATATATACGGATACCTTGTCCTCATCTTCGGAAATACTTATATTTCTGTTTCTGATTGTATTTGCAATAAGCAAATATCGCTTATCGTCAATTCGTATACGTTTTTCATAGTGTGAGGCTGATTTTAAAATTTCTCCCCACTTTATATCGGATATTGAATTTTCGAGTTTTGTGTCAAAAAGGTCCTTATTAAAAAACAATTCCGAAAATTTGCCGTTGTACCAGCATATGGAACCGTCTATATGCACAACAACGATAGGTATAGGAAAAGAGTCCATAATATTTGCCGAAATCGAATTTGAGCTTTTTGCCATAATTTCAAGAAAATTATTAACACTCTCATTTCTTTTATTTCTTATAAAAATAACCGCACAAAATGCTATTATCCCCGCAATTATCTCTAATATTGCTATAACCTTGCCTTTAATCGCATAACTGAGTACACCGCTTATGATCAAAAGCAGTGCTGATGCAAATGCTATCTTAATGCAAGTTTTAACAACTTGTCCGTAATGTTTTCTCATAAGTCCCTCCAAAGTGCATTGATGCACTGTAAGCCTTAGCGGCTCTTTAAATATTTCTTTAGTTCCGACATATCCGAAAACTCTATCTCAAGTTCGTGTCCGTTTTCTTCACCTATGCCGAGAAGTTCGGAAATTTTTTTATCTATGCTTGCATAACCGATTCCCAACCGTCTTGCAAGTATGTAATCCATAGCAATAACCGTTGCTATTTCATTTGTAACACTCTCATAATCGCCTATTTCGTCATAGTCCGCAAGAGTTCTGTAAAGATGTGCTATCTCCGATAAAATCTCACCTTTTATCATATCAATAGCTTTTAGATTTGTTGAAATGTTCATAATGATGCCTCCAATGATGTAATTAATTTTGTGTAGTCCTATCTGATACTATATTCTACCACAAACTTCATATCAAGTCAACATCATTAAAGAACTTTGCCATAAAGCAACAAAAACACTCTTTATGAGTGTTTTTGTTAGCATATTATATATTTTCCGCAATAAGTTTAGCCATTTCCTTACAGCCAACCTTTTTCATACCGTCTGACATAATATCGGTTGTTCTGTAATTTTGGTCAAGTACCTTATCTACTGCGTCATTTATTGCCTTTGCTTCTTCTACAAGACCGAATGACATTTCAAGCATCATAGCGGCTGAAACAATGGTTGCAATAGGGTTTGCAATATCCATACCTGCAATATCAGGAGCACTGCCGTGAATCGGTTCGTACATACCGCATTTTGTTGCGCCAAGTGACGCTGACGGCAACATACCGATTGAACCTGCAATAGCACTTGAAAGGTCTGAAAGAATATCTCCGAATATATTTGATGTAACGATTACGTCAAATTGTGCCGGATTAATTGCAAGCTGCATAGCTGCATTATCAACATACATATGAGTAAGCTCAACTTCGGGATAGTCTGCCGAAAGCTCAATCATAGTCTTTCTCCAAAGTCTTGAAGATTCAAGTACGTTGGCCTTATCAACAGATACAACTCTCTTATCTCTAAGCATAGCTGTTTCAAATGCAATTTTACCTATTCTCTTGATTTCTTCAACTGAATACTTTTCTGTATCCGACGCCCATGAGCCGTCCTCTGCTTTCTTTCTTTCACCGAAGTAAATACCGCCTGTAAGTTCGCGGACAACCATTACGTTAAGTCCTTTTTCAAGCTTTTCGTCTTTAAGCGGTGACGCGTCCTTCAGCTGCGGCTTTAGGATTGACGGACGAAGATTTGAATATAATTCAAGAGCCTTTCTTATACCCAAAAGTCCTTTTTCAGGTCTGTTTTCAGACGGTTGTGAATCCCACTTCGGACCGCCGACTGCACCTAAAAGCACACTGTCTGATTTTTTACAAATATCAACTGTTTCCTGCGGAAGCGGTACGCCGTACTTATCTATGGCACAACCGCCCATATATACTTCCTGATAATTAAATTTGTGTCCGTACTTTTTGCTTACCGCGTCAAGAACTGTAACAGCACCCGATACGATTTCAGGACCAATTCCGTCACCCGGTATAAGTGCAATATTAAATTCAGCCATTTTATTACATTCCTTTCTTTATGTACTCAACCAAACCGCCTGCATTGATAATGCCCTGCATAAATTCAGGAAATGCAACTGCTTGATAAGTCTTATTCTTTGTCTTGTTTGTGATAACACCTGTATCGAAATCAACTTCTACTTCATTGCCCTCGTCTATATCCTCTGACGCCTCGGCACATTCAAGAATAGGAAGTCCGATATTAATAGCGTTACGATAGAAAATTCTTGCAAAATCCTTTGCGATTACGCATGAAATACCGCTTGCTTTTATAGCGATAGGTGCGTGTTCTCTTGATGAACCGCAGCCGAAGTTTGCACCGCCGACCATAATGTCGCCGTCTTTAACTTTATTTACAAATTCTTTATCTATATCTTCCATACAGTGTGACGCAAGTTCCTTATGGTCTGTTGTGTTAAGGTATCTTGCCGGAATTATTACGTCTGTATCAATGTTATCTCCGTATTTAATAACTTTTCCGTTTGCTTTCATATTAATCCTCCGTTCCAAACTCAACTCAAAATCAATTTTAAGTTGTGAAGTTTATTTTTTACATTACTTCTTCAGGTGCTGTTATCTTACCCGTTACAGCACTTGCGGCCGCAACTTCAGGACTCGCAAGATAAACTTCACTGTCAACGTGTCCCATACGTCCGATAAAGTTTCTGTTTGTTGTAGAAACACATCTTTCGCCTTCTGCCAAAATACCCATATGACCGCCAAGACACGGTCCGCATGTAGGTGCCGAAATTACACAGCCTGCCTCAACAAGTGTCGATAATGTACCGTCTTTTAATGCTTCAAGGTAAATTGCCTGTGTTGCAGGGAATACGATAACTCTTATACCCTTTTTAACGTGCTTACCCTTTAGAATTTCAGCCGCATGACGTAAATCCGAAATACGTCCGTTTGTACATGAACCTATTACAACCTGGTCAATTTCAACATTGCCCCAGTTTTCCGGTGTTCTTGCATTTTCAGGCAAGTGAGGGAATGCAACCGTATGAGGAACTGTTGCAAGGTCGATGTCTATTGTCTGTACATATTCAGCGTCATCATCAGCTTTAAATACTGTATATTCTTTATCAGAATGGTCTTTCATATATTCAACAGTCAAATCGTCAACTTCAAATATACCGTTTTTAGCACCTGCTTCAATAGCCATATTTGCGATTGAGAAACGGTCGTCCATAGTAAGAGTGTGCATACCCTCACCTGTAAATTCCATTGACTTGTAAAGTGCACCGTCAACACCAATCATACCGATTATATGTAAAATAAGGTCCTTACCGCTTGTGTATTTGTTAAGCTTACCTGTCAGGTTAATTTTAATAGCCTCGGGAACTTTGAACCAAGCCTTACCTGTTGCCATACCGGCTGCCATATCTGTTGAGCCGACACCTGTTGAAAAAGCACCCAATGCACCGTATGTACAAGTATGTGAGTCTGCTCCGATAACAACGTCACCTGCAACTACCAAGCCTTTTTCAGGAAGAAGTGCGTGCTCGATACCGACTTCGCCGACTTCAAAATAGTTTACAATATCCTGCTCCTTTGCAAAAGTTCTGACCTTTAATGCCTGCTGAGCAGACTTAATATCCTTATTCGGTGTAAAGTGGTCAGGAACAAGAGCAACTTTTGCTTTATCAAATACTCCGTCAAGTCCTATCTTATCAAATTCTCCTATTGCAACAGGAGTTGTTATGTCGTTGCCAAGAACTAAGTTTAAATTCGCCATAATAAGTTCTCCGGCTTTAACACTTTCCTTTCCTGCGGCATTCGCAAGAATTTTTTGCGTCATAGTCATTCCCATAACAAAAACCTTCCTTTCCGAAATGTTTATTTTACTTTTATTACTATTGAATTATAGCACAACAAGTGATATAATTCAAATATATATAATTTATATTATACATAAAAATAACTTATACGAGGTGTCAAATGTATAACTACGATAATCTTTCCAAATACAAGGTATTTCTTTGTGTTGCCGAGTGCGGCAGTATCTCTCAATCTGCCGAGCAACTTTATATTTCTCAGCCCGCTGTAAGTATGACAATAAAAAAGCTTGAAGAAAGTCTTGGAACAACTTTGTTTTTACGAAAACCGAGAGGTGTTGTTCTGACCGAAAACGGCAGACTTCTTTATGACGGCGTAAAACAAGCATTAAATATGCTCTCCGATACCGAAAGCAATTTAAAGCACCTTGAAAACAACGGCAGACTTCGCATTGCCGCAAGTAATGTGCTTTGCAAGTACCTGCTTATGCCCTATCTTCAAAAATTCACCGAAAAATATCCTTTCACCGATGTTTCCATAACTTGTACATCATCTGCAAATGCACATAAAATGCTTGAAGAGTGTAAAATCGACGTTGCGCTTATGGCAAAGCCCGACAACATCAGCGGTCTTGAATATTATCCGCTCGGTGCAATACAGGACACATTCGTCTGTACTCCGTCATACTTGAAACGTCTTAACTGCAACGGTTTTGAAATTTTTGAACGTGGCAATATTATGCTTTTAAACAAAGACAACGTTTCCCGTATGCATATTAACAACTACTATGCCGAAAACAATATCAATCCTACGCATATCCTTGAAGTGAACGATATGGATATGCTTATTGAATTTGCCAAAATCGGCATAGGTGTTTCTTGTGTGGTAAAGCAGTTTGTAAAAAACGAATTATCTAACGGCTCACTTATCGAAATAAATCTGCCTAATGCAATACCGCCACGCGAAACAGGCTTTTTATATAATCAAAATATTCAGCCGTTTAATGATAATATTTTAAGGCTTATCAACATTAATTGATTATAGACAAAACCTTTACGGCTTTGTCTGCTTTATTTTGGGGAGTTTGATGGCGTATCGGAAAGACATCCAACGCTCGCAGAGCGGTTTTGCCGTAGGCAAAACTACTGAAAAAGCTAACCTCAAGTTTCAATCATTTCTGGCGACATGCGCGGCAGAAATGGCTTAAAATCTAAAGTTTCGACTTTGGAGGAACTTTAGATTTTTCTCTGAAAATACTCAAAAATTACATCAGCATGATGTGATTTTTGGAGCTGTCGACATTTTGTCGACAGGCTCTCTATTAATTAATCTTTTTCACCTTTGCAAATGCCGCCATAAGGCGTTTAAAACCGATACTTTCAAATTGAATTTCAAGAATACAGTCATTTCCGCAAGGAGTGGCTTTCAGAATTTCTCCGCGTCCGAATGTTCTGTGTTCAACGGCATCACCGGCTTTGAATTTAGAATAGTCGGTTGAACCACTTGATTTTACACTGCTGCCAAACCCTTTTGTCATATAAACTTCTTTTTTCGGTGCAGACGCATTACGCACTCCTAAGTCTTGCATTACCTTTGCAACTTTCGGTTGCAGCGTTGTCTTGTCCTCAAGATATTCAACAGGTATTTCCCTGAAAAATCTTGACGCGGTTGTCGGCATTGTTTTACCGTGAATAGTTCTGCTTATCGTTTTGGTGATATAAAGCTGTTCTTTCGCTCTCGTTATCGCAACATAGCAAAGACGTCTTTCTTCTTCTATATCATCGTCCGATTCCATTGAGCGCATTCCCGGGAACAATCCTTCTTCAAGACCGCTCAAGAATACAATCGGGAATTCAAGACCTTTTGCACTGTGAATAGTCATAAGTACCGCACTGTCCTCATTTTCGTCATATCCGTCTATATCCGAAACAAGACTTATATTTTCCAAAAATTCACCCAGTGTATTCCCCGTTTCTTCATTCTTCTCAAACTCGGTAATAACAGAAATAAATTCGCCCAAGTTTTCTATTCTTGTCTTACTTTCCGTTGTATCTTCCATTACAAGTGCCGGCATATATCCTGTATCATTCAATATTCTTCCCGTAAGATCTTCAATCGTAACGGTATCTTTAAGTTTGATAAGTGATTGTATTATTTCCGAAAAACTAAGTAATTTTTTTATAGCCGTTTTAAATTCAGGGTAATCGTCCGCGTGAGAAATAACATCATAAAGACTTGTTTCCTTTTCACGTGCAATATTTCTCGCTTTTTCAAGCGTTGCGTTACCGATTTTTCTTTTCGGCTCATTGATAATTCTTGCCAGACTTACATCATCATTCGGATTATATACAACTCTCAAATATGCAATTATATCCTTAATTTCCTTACGATCATAGAATCGAAGTCCCGAAAGGACTTTGTACGGAACAGACTCACGCATAAGCATTTCTTCTATTACACGCGACTGTGCATTTGTTCTGTACAGTATCGCACAATCCGAAAATGAACCTTGTTCATCGAAATGCTTTTTTATCTGACGTGCAATATATCTTGCCTCGTCATATTCGTTTGTACCCGTGTATACAAAAACTTTGTTTCCGTCACCGTTTGACGTCCACAACGATTTACCCATTCTACCCTTATTGTTAGATATAACGCTGTTTGCGGCATCAAGGATATTTTGCGTTGAACGGTAATTTTGGTCAAGCGTTATCTTTTGTACATCAGAGTAATCATCTTCAAAATTAAGAATATTTCCGATATTTGCACCTCTGAATTTATAAATACTTTGGTCGTCATCACCGACAACGCAAAGATTTCTGTTTGCCTGTGCAAGAAGATTTATAAGAAGATACTGCGAATTGTTCGTATCCTGATACTCATCAACAAGTATGTACTGAAACTTATCTTGATATTTTGACAATACATCGGGATTTTCACTTAAAATCTTAACTGTATTCAAAATAATATCGTCAAAATCGACTGCATTGTTTTTTCTCAGTTTTGTTTGGTATCTGTAATATATTTTTGCGATTATGCTCATACGATAATCGCTTTTGTAAACATTTTCAAAAGTTGCCGCATCCATCAAGTCATTTTTTGCGTTACTTATTATAGACAACACGTTTCTGACAGGAAAACTTTTTTCGTCAATGTCAAGTTCTCTTAGACATTCTTTCATAACAGTCTTTGTATCTGCTGTATCGTAAATTACAAAATCACGGCTGTAACCAAGCAAATCAATACAACTACGCAAAATTCTGACGCAAACCGAGTGAAATGTACCAATCCACATATCTTTTGCGGTATCACCCAAAAGTCTTTCAATACGGTCTTTCATTTCTCTTGCGGCTTTGTTTGTAAAAGTTATCGCTAAAATATTCCAAGGACGTATATGTTTTTCGGAAATCATATATGCAATTCTGTTTACAAGCACCGTTGTTTTTCCGCTTCCCGCACCTGCAAGCACAAGAACAGGACCTTCCGTTGCCAATACAGCCTCTTTTTGCCTTTCGTTAAGTTTATCTAACATATTATTCATCAAATGTTCTCCTAAAATCGTTTTCATTTTATTATATCATAACAACGAAGGCGGCTGAATGTCGCCGCAGTATTATGATACAATGTTCTCCGAAACATAAAAATCTTTGATTTTTTGTATGTTTCGTGAGGTTATTATACCACATATTCAGAAAAAACACAAACTTTTAAAACCATTTCTTCAATAAGTTTTTCAGTATAAACGTGTCGAATTTCGGCAAATTTAAGTGTAGAAAGGCGGTGAATAATTTGAAAAAAGTTTCCTGTAAAATAGTAGTTTTTCTTCTTTTAAATTTGTGTATTTTCACAAGCGTTTATGCCGATGAAATCAAAGTCGTTCCTATCGGTAAAGCGGTAGGCGTAAAGATATATACCGACGGCTTGCTCGTTGTCGGGACATCGGAAGTAAACGGTGAAAATGTTTCAAAAAAATACGGTATAAAGATAAATGACAGAATAGAAAAAATAAATAATCAACTCATCAACAGTACAGAAGAATTTTCAAAGACCGTAAATGAAAATCCAAGCGGTGTGGCACTTTCAATAAAGCGGGATAATCAAGATATTTTGATTAATGCCGTTCCCGTTTTATCGGAAGACAATATATACCGTTTAGGTCTTTGGGTGCGTGACAGTACCGCCGGAATCGGTACTGTGACTTATTACAATCCCCAAAACAACAGCTTTGCCGCACTCGGTCACGGAATAAACGATATTGATACAGGTAATATTTTATCCGTTAAATCAGGAAATATTCTTAATTGCGATATTTTATCTGTATCAAAAAGTTCAAAAGGTCATCCCGGAGAAATTAACGGTGCGTTTGACGGTAATACAATAGGTAATATCAGTATAAATTCACAAATAGGTATTTACGGAAATATGTCTTGCGATGAATTTTCCTCTGATAATACCATACCCGTTGCCGCAAAGGAACAGATAGGCGAAAGTGACGCGTATATACTTTCAGACGTTATAGGGCAAAAAACGGAAAAATACTCGATAAAAATAAACAAAATCACAAACGATTCCGACAAAGGATTGATTATTGAAATTACCGACCCTCGTTTAATCGACTGCACAGGCGGAATTGTTCAGGGTATGAGCGGCTCGCCGATTATACAAAACGGTATGCTTATAGGTGCGGTAACTCATGTATTTGTAAACAATCCCACAAAAGGATATGGTACTCTTGCTGAAAATATGATTGACATGACTAACACCATAGATTAAAAAAATCAAAAATCACATCAAAATTGATGTGATTTTTGAGCTGTATTAAATTTCAATAAGTTCTTTCGGTGATGATGTCAGATTTACCGCTTTACCGTTTTGTACAACGATTAAATCTTCAATTCTTACACCGCCGAAACCGTCTATATAAATTCCCGGTTCAACCGTAATTACGTTACCGTTTTGCACAACAGCATTGTTTTTAGGTGAAAATGACGGATTTTCGTGAATTTCAATACCGACACTGTGTCCAAGACTGTGACCGAAGTTCTCACCGTAACCTGCGTCGGTTATAATCTTTCGTGCCACTCCGTCCACTTCACTGCACTTCATACCTGCTTTAATTGCGTCTATTGCAGTGGTTTGTGCTTTTAAAACTGTATTGTAAATTTCTTTTTGTTTATCATTCGCTTTGCCGACAACTACTGTTCTTGTCATATCCGAACAGTAACCCTCGAAAACACAGCCGAAATCCAAAGTAAGAAAATCTCCGTTTTCGATTTTTTTATCGGTAGCTATGCCGTGCGGCATTGCCGAACGAATACCCGATGCGGAAATAGTGTCAAACGACAATGCAGTCGCACCTTGTTTTTTCATAAAGAACTCCAAATCAAGTGCTATTTCTCTTTCGGTTACTCCCTCTTTAATTCTGCCTAAAACATATTCAAATGCCATATCTCCAATTTTTTCGGCTTCTGCAATTTTTTTAATTTCGCATTCGTCTTTTATTTCTCGCGGTTTGTTTATAAGATTTTGCATTTCAACAAAATCTTGTCCGTCTTTTAGTTTTGCTCTTATTCGCTTATTTTCTCCGACGCTCATATATGATTCTTCAAAACCTATATATTTTTCGTCTATTCTTGAAAATATTTTTTCAAAACCTTTTGCAATATCAATCACTTCAAAGCCTTTTGCTTGCTCACGCGCCTGTATTGTGTATCGCGAATCTGTGATAATATACTTGCCACTGTGCGAAATAAGCAAATATGCGTCCTCTGACGTGAAACCGCTGTAATAAAATATATTCGGATAGCTTGATATAAAAACCGCCTCGTTATCGTGCATTTTTTCGCACAGTTTATCTATTCTGCTCTGCATACCAATGCCTCCAATGCAAGTTCATACCCCTTAAATCCCAAACCGCAAATCTGTCCTATACATTCAGGTACGATAACAGATGTATGTCTGAACTCTTCACGTTTATGGATATTTGAAATATGTACTTCGATTACATCCATTTTAACCGAACCGAACGCATCTCTGATAGCATACGAATAATGAGTAAATGCCCCCGGATTTATTATAATGCCGTTGTAATTACCCATTGCACTGTGTATTTTTTCAACGATTTCGCCCTCAAAATTGCTTTGAAAAAAATCAACCTCAACACCAAGTTCATCTGCTTTTTTTCTGATGTTGTTTTCCAAATCGTCAAGAGTGCTGTTTCCGTATATTCCCGGTTCTCTGATACCAAGCATATTTAAGTTTACGCCGTTTATAACAAGATACTTCTTCAATATATCCCAATCCTCTCGTATTATAATGTTTCTATTTCTTTCATAAGTTCATCGACAAGGCTGTCTTGAGGTACTTTCTTTATAATCTCGCCTTTTTTGAAAATAAGTCCCTCACCTTTTCCGCCTGCAATTCCTATATCAGCCTCTCTCGCTTCACCGGGTCCGTTTACCGCACAACCCATAACGGCGATTTTAATAGGTTTATCAATATTTGCGGCACGTTTTTCAACTTCGTTTGCGATTGAAATAAGGTCAAGTTGAGTTCTTCCGCAAGTCGGACACGAAACTATCTCCGCACCTGTTTTTCTCATACCCAAAACCTTTTGAATATCATACGCCGCATAAATTTCTTCAACAGGGTTTGCCGTAAGCGAAACACGCATAGTATCGCCTATTCCTTCTGCCAAAAGTGCACCAATTCCGACAGCCGATTTAACCGTTCCGCCTTTTAACGTACCGGATTCGGTTACACCGATATGCAACGGAATATCCGATATTTCATTGAATTTTCTGTATGCGCAAAGCATTTTCGGAACGTCTGAAATCTTAATTGACACAACCACATTATTAAAATTAAGTTCGTCAAGAATTGCAACGTGTCCCATAGCACTTTCCACAAGTGCGTCGGCAGTTACACCACCGTATTTTTGAAGTAATTCTCTTTCAAGCGAACCGCCGTTGACGCCGATTCTGATAGGGATTTCTCTTTCCTTTGCCATTTCGACAACTTGCTTTACTCTGTCGCGGTCACCGATATTGCCGGGATTAATTCTGACTTTATCCGCACCGTTTTTCATACATTCCAACGCAAGACGATAATCAAAATGTATATCGACAACAAGCGGTATATGAATTTGCTTTTTTATATCCGCTACGGCTTTAGCCGCAACCATATCAGGCACAGCAACACGAATTATCTCGCAGCCTGCATTTTCAAGTTCATGTATCTGATTTACCGTTGCTTTGACATCTCTTGTGTCGGTATTACACATAGACTGAATTGCAACGGGATTGTCACCGCCGATTTTCACACCGCCTATATTTACAATTCTTTTTTGTTTTCTCATAAATATTAACCTCACTTATTGAATAATCGCATTATATCGTGGAATGATACGAACACAATGAATGCCAATAACAATAACATTCCGACTGCATGAACTATCCCCTCTTTTTCAGGCGGAATAGCCTTTCTGCGTATCATTTCAATCAGTACAAACAATATTCTTCCGCCGTCAAGTGCAGGTATCGGAAGAAGATTGAATATTCCCAGATTTATTGTCAAAAGTGCAACCAAGTTAAGCACATAAAGCCAACTGTAACTGCCCGAATTAACCGCGTTGTTCACTTCGCTTACAATTCCGACAGGTCCTGACATTTGGTCTACTCCGACCTTACCTGTTATCATCTGCCAGAATGACTGATACACAAGCTTAACCACAAATTCGGTTTCATTTAAAGCCTCTCCCCAAACATTAAATATCGTTATATCCTTTGTTTTAGGTGTAAAGCCTATTATATATCTTGTGCTTGTTTCCGACTGACCTACAATCGAATCGTCCTTAGGCATTTTATCGGAATATTCCACAAACTGACCTGTTGTGTATCCGTTTATTGTACTGTCGACTTGCACGCCGTTTTCTCCGTAAGTTGTTTTGACAATTTGCTCCGTCGGCATAAATGAATAGTCGATTTTTTCACCGTTTCTTAAAACCGTTACGGTTGCCTGTTCGTCTTTTTTGAAATTTTGAGTATAAAGCGAAATATCATTATAGAAATTGATTTTCTTTCCGTTAATCTTTATAATCTTATCATTCGGCTGTACTCCGACTTGTTCTATATAGCTGTGCGGAACAACCGTATCAATAACATTTGTTCGTGCAGGTGACGTTGACGGAACGATAACAAGAAACAGTACAAAACCCAAAATGATATTAAAAACACCGCCTGCCAAAAGCACAAGCAATCTTTTCCACGGCTTTTGATTTGAAAAAGCTCGCGGATCGGTATTGTCGGCTTCATCTTCGCCCTCAAATTTACAATAACCGCCAAGCGGCAAAATTCTTATTGAGTATTGTGTTTCGCCTTTCTTTTTCTTGAATATTGCAGGTCCCATTCCAACAGAAAATTCATCAACTTTAAAGTTCAGCATTTTTGCAACAATAAAGTGACCGAATTCGTGCAGTGAAACCATTACAAGGAACATTACAACAGATACAATCGCAGTTATCAAATTAAACTCTCCTTTTCAAATCTATATACAATCTCACGGGCTAACTTATCTGTTTCCCATATATCCGAAATTGTCGGATTTTCGATATTTTTAATCTCGCTCATTGCCTTTGCGATAGCGTCGGATATACCGAGATAAGATATTTTACCTTGCATAAACAACTCAACCGCCGCCTCATCGGCACTGTTAAATACAGTCGGTTTTATACCGCCGTCTTTAAGTGCATCATATGCCAATTTCAACGCATAAAACGTGTCTGTGTCGGGTTCGTCAAATGTAAGTGACGGATACTTTGTAAAGTCAAGTTCGTTATTCTTCATCGGAAGTCTGTTCGGATACGTCAATGCGTACTGTATAGGAAGTCGCATATCAGGTGCACCGAGCTGTGCAATTACTCCGTTATCCACGAACTCAACCATTGAATGTACAACGCTCTGTCTGTGTACCAAAACTTTTATGTTATCCGTTCCGAAAAGCCACTTCGCCTCCATAACTTCAAGTCCTTTATTGACAAGCGTTGATGAATCTATCGTAACCTTTGCACCCATATTCCAATTAGGGTGTTTTAATGCGTCCTCAGGTTTTATGTCAACCAGTTCTTCACGTTTTTTCCCAAAGAACGGACCGCCCGATGCGGTTAAAAGTATTCTCTTTACTTCGCGTCTGTCCTTACAGCCTTGAAGTGACTGAAATATCGCACTGTGTTCACTGTCTACGGGAAGTATCGCAACTCCGTTTTCCTTTGCCAAATCCATAACGATATGACCGCCTGTTACAAGCGTTTCCTTATTCGCAAGAGCAATATTTTTCTTTGCCTTTATTGCCTCTATTGTAGGCTCAAGTCCCGAAATACCGACAACCGCGGTTACAACCGTATCAGCACTGTCAGCCGTTGCCGTTTCTATAAGACCTTCTTTTCCTTGTACTACTTTTATATCGGTATCGGCAAGCTTGATTTTCAAATCCTTAGCCTTTCCTTCATCGGTAAGGCACACCGTTTTCGGTTTAAACTCTCTCGCCTGTTTTTCAATCAAATCAATATTTGAATGTGCAGACATTGCCTCTATTTTTATACCCTTGTATTCGCGGGCAATTTCAAGAGTCTGTGTACCGATTGAGCCTGTTGACCCCAATACCGCTATTTTCTTTTCAAATTCCATTTGTCTTTTCTCCAATTAATTTGACATTCCCTACATAACTCCAAAAATTACCATCGGCAATATATACATAATAGGTGCTATAAACATAACGCTGTCAAATCTGTCCATAAATCCGCCGTGTCCCGGGAATATCCAACCGAAATCTTTTATTCCTGTATCGCGTTTGATAGCCGAAGCAATCAAATCGCCGAGCTGTGACAATGCACCGCCTACAAGACCGTAAACCGCACCCTCAACAACTACATTGCTCCACTGCAACATATTTGTATCAAATACATTTTTCACAATCAATAGATATACAATACATATAACCATTGCACCGACAACACCACCGACAGAGCCTTCAACCGTTTTATTTGGGCTGACGTGAGGTATCAGTTTGTGTTTGCCTAAAAATCTGCCTGTAAAATATGCAAACGTATCACACGACCACGCACATATAAATGTTAAAAGCATGGTAGCAGTATCAAACGTTTCTTTTGCAAGCCACACGCAACTCATCGAAAGTACAATATATATAGTTAAGAAACCGTTTGAAAGTATATCCTTATAATTTCTTTTACCGTGCTTTGCCACTACTGTAATCATATGCAGTGCTATGATAAAAATTATACCTATTGACGCAGTTGCCCATGCAAAAGTATCCCACTCTATTGCTTTACAAAAATAAATTGATGACATCAATATAACAGCCGAAATAAATCCGATAGTTTTCATACCCAAATCGGCTTTTGTCGCACTGTAACACTCATATAGCATAAATAATATAACCGCCGCAAGTGCAACTGTAAAGCATATCGGCGGTAAAAACAGTATACCAACAAATACCGCCAATGCCACCACCGACGTTATAATTCTCTTAACCATTTTTACACACCCCCAAATCTTCTGCCTCTGTTTTGAAAATCGATTATAGCCTTATGTAAATCAGCCGGTTTAAAATCAGGCCATAGCTTATCGGTAAACCACATTTCCGCATAGCTTACCTGCCAAAGCATAAAGTTTGACAATCTCTGCTCACCGCTTGTTCTGATAAGCAAGTCAACGTCAGGCTGATTTGCGGTATACAAATAGCTTGAAAAAACTTCATCGTCAATATCATCAACATTCTGCTTGCCGTCCTTAACGTCCTTACAGATATTTTTTACCGCATTGACAATTTCTTCACGACCGCCGTAGTTAAGAGCGATATTCATAACAATTCCTGTATTATTCTTTGTAAAATTCTCTGTCTTTATAATCTGCCGGCAAATTTCTTCGGACAGACCTTTTCTTGAACCGATTACACGAATAACGACATTCTCTCCCGAAAGAGTTTTTTCAGCATTTCTCAGATAGTCAAGCAAAAGCGACATAAGATAGTCTACTTCTTCTTTCGGTCGTTTCCAATTTTCCGTTGAAAAAGCATATACCGTTATATACTTTACACCGAGATTATTTGCCTCTGTGATAATTTTTTTCAGTGAATCCGCTCCGGCACTGTGTCCGGCACTTCTCGGCAAACCTCTTTTTTTCGCCCATCTGCCGTTACCGTCCATTATAATTCCGATATGCTGCGGAAGTCTTGACATATCTATTTCATTGATTTTCTTTTTCTTTGAAAAAAACATACGATACCTCTCTATTTAGCACAATACCGGCAGACTTAGCCTGCCGGTCATATGCGTAGTGATTTTAATTATCAAACCTCAAGGATTTCTTTTTCCTTTGCGGCACTGATATTATCAATTTCTTTAATATACTTATCTGTCAAGTTTTGTATATCCTTTTCTGTTTCTTTCAAATCGTCCTCTGTGATTTCGCCGTCTTTCTTCATAGCCTTGTACTTATCCATTGCGTCACGTCTTGCATTACGGATTTGTACCTTTGCTTCTTCTGTATACTTCTTTACAGTCTTAACAAGTTCTTTTCTTCTTTCCTCTGTCAGCGGAGGGAAGTTAAGTCTTATAACCTTACCGTCATTTTGAGGTGCTATACCAATATCAGACGCATTGATTGCCTTTTCGATTTCCTTTAAAACGCTTGCGTCCCAAGGTTGAATAACAAGTAATCTCGGTTCAGGTGATGAGATTGAACCTACCTGTTGGACAGGCGTCATTGTACCGTAGTAATCAATAGCAACTTTATCAAGTACAGACGCGTTTGCACGTCCTGCACGGATTGTCTTTAATTCACCCGCATAACCGTTTATTCTTTTTTCCATCTTTTCTTCAATTTCAGGATACTTACCCATTTTAAAATTCCTCCTTAAATATATCAATTAATCTTAAAGTTTACCCTCATTATTTACAAGTGTACCGATTTTTTCGCCTTTTACCGCTCTTACAATGTTTTCAGGGTCGCTAAGACCGAAAACAAGTATAGGCATATTATTATCACGACACATTGATGCCGCAGTTGAATCCATTACGCCGAGATTTTTTGAAAGTATATCACTGAATGAAAGTACATCATATTTCTTTGCGTCAGGATTTATATTAGGGTCGCTGTCATATACTGCATCAACTTTCTTTGCAAGTAATATAACCTGTGAATCTGTTTCAACTGCACGAAGTGCGGCGGCTGTATCTGTTGACATAAACGGATTACCTGTTCCGCAGCCGAATATTACTACTCTGCCCTTTTCAAGATGTCTTTCAGCCTTACCTCTGATATAAGGTTCTGCCACCTGTCGCATTTCAATCGCAGTCTGCACTCTTGTAGGTACATTGCAGTTTTCAAGTGCACTGCAAAGTGCCAACGCATTTATCGCAGTTGCAAGCATACCCATATGGTCAGCTCTTGTTCTGTCCATATTTTCACTGCTTCGTCCTCTCCAGATATTTCCTCCGCCTACAACGATTGAAACCTGTACACCCATGTCCACAATTTTCTTTATGTTCTCACTGATATGTGCAATAGTATGCTCATCAAGTCCAAATCCATTTGTTCCCGCAAGTGCCTCTCCGCTTATTTTTAAAAGCACTCTCTTATACTTTGCTCTCATCTATGGTATCCTCCTTAAATTGTTATTCATATTGTATAATATTATACCAAAACTTTCACAAAAAAGCAATATAGAATTGTCATTTAATTATAGTTTTTGCACTATTAAAGTCTTTGTGCAAGCTTTTCAACATTTTCACGTCTGAATTCTTCAAATCTGTCCTCTTCTATCGCCTTTCTGATGCGTTCCATAAGCTCATTATAAAAATACAAATTATGAAGAACTGCCAATCTCATTCCAAGCATTTCTTTTGCCTTGAACAAATGTCTTATATATGCTCTCGTATAGTGCTGACAAGCAGGACAACCACATTCTTCGTCAATCGGTCTTGTATCAAGTTCATATTTTTGGTTCATTAAATTCATTGTGCCGTTTCTTGTAAAGATAAATGCGTGCCTTGCGTTTCTTGACGCGATAACACAGTCAAAGAAGTCTACACCTCTTGCAACCGATTCAATAATATTTGACGGTGTTCCGACACCCATTAAGTATCTCGGCTTATTTACAGGTGCATGAGGAAGTACAACATCAAGAATATGATACATTTCTTCGTGGCTCTCGCCAACCGCCAAACCGCCTATCGCATATCCCGGTAAATCAAGTTCCGCAATCCTCTGCATATGCTCAATTCTTATATCATCGAAAGTTCCGCCTTGATTAATACCGAAAAGCATTTGATTTTTGTTAATTGTATCGTCAAGCGAATTAAGTCTTTCCATCTCTTTTTTACAACGAACAAGCCATCTGTACGTTCTGTCGCATGAGTCCTTTACATATTTGTACGGTGCGGGATTTTCAATACATTCGTCAAATGCCATTGCTATTGTAGACGCAAGGTTTGACTGTATCTGCATACTTTCTTCAGGTCCCATAAATATTTTGTGACCGTCAATATGTGAATTAAAGCTGACGCCTTCTTCTGTTATTTTTCTCAAACCTGCAAGTGAAAACACCTGAAAACCTCCGCTGTCCGTTAAAATAGGTCTGTCCCAATTCATAAATTTGTGAAGCCCGCCAAGCTGTTTTATAACTTTGTCGCCGGGTCTTAAATGTAAATGATAGGTATTTGAAAGTTCAACCTGGCAGCCTATCTCTTTTAAATCCATTGTACTTACCGCACCTTTTATTGCCGCTATTGTTCCGACGTTCTGAAAAACGGGTGTCTGTACAACTCCGTGTACCGTATGAAATTCGCCGCGTCTTGCATTTCCGTCAGTATGCAAAATTTTAAACATTTCGTATCTCCTTTATTTTATAAGCATCGCATCGCCAAATGAAAAAAATCTGTATTTTTCCTGTACCGCTGTTTTATAGGCATTCAGCACATTTTCTCTGCCTGCCAAAGCACTTACAAGCATTATAAGTGTTGATTCAGGCAAGTGGAAGTTTGTTATAAGCGCATCTATAACGTGAAATTCCTTACCCGGATAAATAAATATATTCGTCCAACCTGTTTTTTGTTCAAGTTTTTCGTTTTCCATTCCGACCGTTTCCAAAACTCTTGTAGCAGTTGTTCCGACAGAAATTACACGTTTACCGTTTGATTTTGTTTTATTTACCAAATCGGCTGTTTCCTGCGGAAGTATATAAAATTCCGAGTGCATTTTATGTTCAAGTATATCGTCGGCTTTAACAGGTCTGAATGTTCCTAGTCCGACGTGAAGTGTTACATAACCTATATTAACGCCTTTTGCCTTAATCTTTTCAAGCAATTCGGGTGTAAAGTGAAGTCCTGCCGTAGGTGCCGCCGCACTGCCGGGATTTTTTGCATACACTGTTTGGTATCTGTTTTTATCTTCAAGTTTATGTGTTATATAGTGAGGCAGAGGCATTTCTCCGAGTTTATCCAAAACCTCCTCAAATACTCCCTCATACTCAAACTTAACAAGTCTGTTACCGTCATTTATAACGTCCAAAACCTCTGCTTTAAGCTCACCGTTGCCAAAAACAAATCTTGCACCGGGTTTAGCTTTTCTGCCAGGTTTCAAAATCACTTCCCAAGTATCAAGCGTATGCTTATGCAAAAGCAAAAATTCAATAGCACCGCCCGTACCCTCCTTTTGACCGTACAGACGCGCCGGGAGTACCTTTGTATCATTCAATATAAGTGCATCACCCTCATTTAGTTCATCGACTATATCATAAAAATGCTTATGCTCAATTTCACCTGTATTTTTATCAAGTATCATAAGCCTTGAAGAACTTCTGTCCTTTAAAGGTTCTTGTGCAATAAGTTCTTCGGGCAAGTCATAATAAAAATCCGTTCTTTTCAAAATAATTACCTCTTTTTTCTGTTCATTTAGATTACATTATACCAAAAAAATAAGGTTGTTGCAATAGTTTGCGACAACCTTATTAAATTTTAAGAAATTCTTTTTAGCTATACCAAAAGCATATTCTGTTCGTCACCACCCATACCGAGTGCCTTACGGCTTCCTATACCCTAATAACACGAATAATGAATTAACTTTTTTAATAACAACTGCTATAATCACCGTGAATTTTAAAAGACACACTTTCCGTCATACCTGTCAATTATTTATGTAAAATTTTTATTTAGCAAAATGTATAATACAGAAAATTAAGGAAACAATACTAAATACTACAATGTATATGGAGGAACACAAAATGAATCAACAACAAAAAAAGGAAACAAAAAAGCTACCAAGCTTTTACATAGCACTTTGTTGCTGTGTATTGGCAATCGGTATAGCCGGTTATTTTACCGAAAGACACAATTCAGACTCATCAAGTATGCTAAGCAATGAGATAGCCGATAACAGTGGCAGCGAAGTTTTTTCGGATTCAACCGACAAATTCACATCTTCCGCTCTGAACGTTTCAGAAGATGAAACTCAAGAGGCTTCATCAGCAAATGTAGAAGAGAGTTCGGAAGTTGTATCTGATACCGAAACCGCTCAAAGTACCGACACTCAAACCGATATGCCTGTTATGTCCGAGCAACAAGTACCTGTTGAGGACTATGCAGTCAACAATCCCGACGTTGACCAAACCGCAGTTATCGTATCATCCGAACAACCTGCATTTATTATGCCTGTAAACGGAAATACACTTGAAGGATATTCGGACAAATTAAAATACAACGAACAGCTTTCCGATTGGCGTACCCACAACGGCATTGACATTGCCGCCAACACAGGTTGCAGTGTACAAGCCGTCGCTGACGGCGTTATTGACGAAACAGGCAAAGACGCAATGGGCGAATATGTAATAATATCTCACGCCGCAGGATTTATAACGAAATATATGGGACTTGAAAATATTGAAAATCTCACTGTAGGTAAAGAAATAAAATCAGGCGAAGTTATCGGAACGTCAGGTAAATGTACCGGTGAAAATGTGACCGATCCGCATATTCACTTTGAAATGTCAAAAGACGGAGTTTTGGTAAACCCAACCGACTACCTTCCTCAACAATAAAAGCAAAATGAGCCTGTCGACAAAATGTCGACAGGCTCATTTCTACTATCTGTTATTATAAAATGCAACATATGATTTATATGCCATATATACGTCACTCTTTGCTGTAACTTCAAACGGTGCGTGCATTGAAAGTACAGGAACACCGCAGTCAATAACGTCCATATTAAGATTAGCAACGTACTGTGCGATTGTACCGCCGCCGCCTTGATCAACCTTACCGAGTTCGCTTGTTTGCCAAATAACTCCGTTATCGTCAAGTATCTTACCTATTTCATAAACAAATTCGGCAGACGCGTCTGACGACTCCGACTTACCTCTTGCACCTGTATACTTCATAAGCACCATACCATAGCCTGCAAATGCCGCATTACGTTTTTCGTATACGGATTCATAGTTCGGATCGACTGCCGCACCGACGTCCGATGACAAGCAAGCTGAATTTTCTATTGTTGTATTATAATCGGTAATTGTGCAGTTGCCGTTAATCTTTTCAATAATTTCCGCAAGAGTCATTTCAAAGAATGCACTAAGCATACCCGTATTACCCGTTGAACCGATTTCTTCTTTATCAACAAGGATTGCAAGTGCTGTCTTTTTAGGATTTTCAACAGCGAATATACCCTTTAATGTAGTAAATGCACACACTCTGTCATCTTGACCGTATGCACCGACAAAGCTTTCGTCAAGTCCGACATTCTTAGCCTTGAAAGCAGGTACAATTTCAATTTCGGCACTTAAGAAATCTCTTTCTGTTATGCCGTATTTTTCGTTAAGATGTTTCAAAATCGCGAACTTAACCTTTTCGCTTACATCTTCCGATTTAACAGGCATACCGCCTATAAGAATATTAAGATTTTCTCCCTCTATTCCGTCAATCATCTTCTTTGTCATTTGATCTTTAGCCAAATGCGGCAAAAGGTCTGTCACGCAAAATACAGGGTCGTTTTCATTTTCACCTATATTTAATGTCACCTTTTTACCCTCTTTTGTAAATATAACACCGTGCATAGCAAGCGGAATTGCAGTCCATTGATACTTCTTAATACCGCCGTAATAATGTGTTTTCAAAAGTGCCATATCATTGCTTTCATATAGCGGATTTTGCTTTAAGTCAAGTCTTGGTGAATCGATATGTGCGCCGACAAGATTTACACCGTTTTTAATATCTTCACTGCCGATAACCGCAAGTAAAATATTTTTGTTTCTGTTAATCTTATAAACCTTATCTCCCGCCTTTAACTGCTTTACTGAATTAATATTCTTAAATCCGTGAAGTTCAGCCATTTTTATCGACTTTTCAACGCACTCACGTTCTGTCTTTCCCTCATCAAGAAATTCGCGATATTCGTCGCAAAGTTCAAACATTTCCTTATATTCCTGTTCGCTCAAATTCTCATACACATTTTTTCTTTTGTATGATAATTCATTAAATAACTCTTTATCTGTCATATAAATCATAACCTTTCTGTCCGCTGATAAAAATAATATACGCGGCTTATTGCGGACGAATAAGACGTCATTTATTTTTATTATTGACACTCATTATACCACAAATACAAAAAATAGTCTACATAAAACGAATTTCTTATTTCATATTTTTTCTTGATTGTTTTAATTCCGTGCATTTTGACCATAATGTAATATATAAAAAAGTTATGCTCTGTGCAACTCTGTCAAGTATGTAATTATGCAGATAAATATGGATTTTGTCACTTGATAAATTTATAACAACGTGATATAATATCTAATATGGATATTAATAAAAAAGACAATAATCTTATTGTCACAGGTTTAAAAGATTTTAACTTACACCATATATTTGATTGCGGTCAATGCTTTCGTTTTAATGCAGTAAGCGAGAATTCATATTTCGGCATTGCAAAGAACAAGGCTCTTTTAATATCGCAAAATGATGATGAAGTTATATTTTACGATACAACTGAAGACGATTTTAAGAATATTTGGTATGATTACTTTGATTTAAACCGCGACTACAGCGAAATCAAGAGCAGATTATCCAATGACCCGATTATGAAAGAAGCTGTTTCATACGGTGACGGTATTCGTATACTTAACCAGGATTTATGGGAGGCTGTTATTTCTTTCATCATTTCGGCAAGCAACAATATTCCGCGAATCAAAGGCATTATAGAAAGACTTTGCGAAAACTTCGGAAAACAAATAAGTTATATGGGCAAAACGTATTACACGTTCCCCGATACCGATACGATTTATTCTCTTTCAAAAGAAGATTTATCGGTTATCCGTTCCGGTTTTCGTGACAAATATATAATGGACGCCGCAGACAAATTCAAGAGCGGCACTCTTACGGAAGAATATATAAAATCACTGTCAACTCCGGACGCCAAAAAAGCATTAATGACTATTAACGGTGTCGGCAACAAGGTCAGCGACTGTATACTTTTATTCGGTCTTGGCAGAGTCGACTCATTCCCCGTTGACGTTTGGATTAAACGCATAATGGAATACTGTTATTTTGACGGTGAACAAAGCATACCTGCAATATCCGCATTTGCCGAAAAGCATTTCGGCGATATAGGCGGTTTTGCTCAGCAATATCTATTCTTCTATGCAAGAGAAAACAAAATTGGCACTGAATAATCACTTTTCAGCCCACATTAAAAGTGATTTTAAGACAAGTATATCGTGGGCGGAAAGGATTTGAATTTCAGAGTGTTAGTAGATTTAAAAAGAATAGTAGCATATATATGTCCTTTCTGTTCAAATATGTCGTCAAAATCACTTTCAATATTTAATTTTTCGGGTAAAGACAAGGTTCAGCTTATATGCCCTACTCACGGCTGTCACGAAACCTGTGTTACAATAGCCGAAAAACACGATAAATACAAATTTGACATCGAATGTCCGATATGCGGTGACAACCATTCGTACACAACAACAAAAGAAAACTTTTGGAACAAACCGCTGTTAACATACAAATGTCCCGTTGCAGGAATAGATGTATTTTTTGCCGGTGAAAAAGATTTGGTTGAAAATATGCTTAACGAAAACACTGATATGTTTTCAGATATTCTCGATGAATTTGACGATGATGACAGTGATATTTCTTTTAACTTGATTTATTCAATTATCGAACGTCTGCACGCCTTGCAGGAATCACATAATATTTCCTGTGCATGCGGAAGTGAAGATATTGAATTAAATATCATAAACGGCAACATTATTCTGACGTGTCTGCAATGCAAAAAATCAAAAGCCATCGAGACAACAGAAGAAACTTTAACACGATTATTAAATGCAAAAGCAATTATAATCGGTAAATAATTTTGAATATAAATTAAATTTATATATTTATTTTATTTATTTTAAGGAGGACTTTAAAATGATAGTTTCAGCAACTGAAATGCTAAAAAAGGCAGTTGAAGGCAAGTATGCCGTAGGTCAGTTCAACATCAACAATCTTGAATGGACAAAGGCTATACTTCTAACAGCTCAGGAAAACAACTCACCTGTAATTCTTGGTGTATCTGAGGGTGCAGGTAAGTATATGACAGGTTTTAAGACTGTTGCGGCAATGGTTAAGGCAATGATTGAAGAACTTAACATCACTGTTCCTGTTGCTCTTCATCTTGACCACGGAACATACGAAGGCTGCTACAAGTGTATCGAGGCAGGTTTCTCATCAGTAATGTTTGACGGTTCACACTTCCCTATCGAAGAAAATATCGCAAAGACATCTGAGCTTGTAAAAGTTTGCCACGAAAAAGGTCTTTCAATCGAGGCTGAAGTCGGTTCAATCGGCGGCGAAGAAGACGGCGTTATAGGTGCAGGCGAAATTGCTGACCCTAACGAATGTAAGAAAATCGCCGATCTTGGCGTTGACTTCCTTGCAGCAGGTATCGGTAACATTCACGGTAAGTACCCTGCAAACTGGAAAGGTCTTGACTTTGACGCTCTTGCAAAAACAAAGGAACTTATCGGCGACCTTCCGCTTGTTCTTCACGGCGGTACAGGTATTCCTGCAGATATGATTCAAAAGGCAATTTCACTTGGTGTTGCAAAAATCAATGTTAATACAGAGTGTCAGCTATACTTCCAAGAGGCTACAAGAAAGTATATTGAAGAAGGCAAAGACCTTGAAGGTAAAGGTTTTGACCCAAGAAAACTTCTTGCTCCAGGTTTTGAGGCTATTAAAGTTATTGTTAAAGAAAAGATGGAACTTTTCGGTTCAATCAACAAAGCATAATTTTAGTAATGAACAAACACCCCTTATCATACTATTTGATAAGGGGTGTATTTTTATGATTAAAAAACTAAAAATTTTCTCGGTTGTAATATTCGTTTCTCTGCTTTACTGCGGTATTCTCGGAATTGTTTTCAATTCCGTTTCAAGTGTTCCCGTTCTTTCGGTGAATATTTCCAACGGTGTTGATATGCCTATTATTATGTACCACAGCGTATTGAAAGACACCAATTTATCAGGGAAATACATTGTCACTCCCGACACATTGAAAAACGATATTAATTTTTTGAAAAACAAAGGCTACACCTTTGTTTCCGCACAAGAATTAATCGACTATACTAACGGCACGTCCAAACTTCCCGACAAACCCGTTATGCTCACATTTGACGACGGTTTTTATAACAACTACGGTTACGTTATGCCTATACTTTCAGAGTATGACGCAAAAGCGGTTATTTCTGTTGTGGGAAGTTATACCGATGAATATTCCAAAAGTAATATCGCAAATATGACATACGGTTATGTACGTTGGAGCGAGGTTTATGATATGTTTATTGACAAGCGTGTTGAAGTCGGCAATCACTCCTACGATTTTCATTCAAATAATCACGGCAGAAACGGTTCAAAGCGTAACAGCGGCGAAAGCGAAGATACATACAAGAATATATTTGTTGCCGACACACAAAAAGCCCAAGACAGATTTATGACAAAAACAGGCTTTGCACCGATTATATATACATACCCTTTCGGTGCTTACAGTGAAGAAACCACTGATATGTTAAAATCAATGGGATTTAAGATGAGTTTAACTTGTAACGAAGGAATTAATCATATAACCGATGCCGATTCATTGTTTATGCTAAAAAGATATAACCGTCCAAGCGGTATTTCCACCGCTGACTTTTTTGCAAAAATGGGTATAGACTAAAAAATTAAGCAAGGCTTTGCCTTGCTTAATTTTATTTCTTATCGTCTTTATTCTCTTTTGCGTCTTTGTTCTCTTTTCTTGTAAGCATATAATACTCTACCGCTTCATACTTATCAAGAGCATTTGAAGTATCTTCATCTCTGCTTACCCAGTTGCCATCACTGTCGTAATGTCCCATTGCATTTATTTGCGGTACATCATTTCTTACCTCCGATGTAAAGTTTTCAATTTCATTCTTCGGAACATTCGCCGTATCAAGCAACAAGTCTGACAAATAGTTAGGACTTGTCTTTAAATCATCCTGACTTTCTATATCGTAATTCGCCCATATAACGAACGGAATTTTATATCTTTGTTGCAATTCCTCAGTTGATAATTTTGACAAGCTTTTTCCGTAAAGTTCTTCATAAAATTCCTGTTCAACAGCAGGCTGATGGTCACCGAACATTACAACGATTGTCGGTTCGTCATAATTTTTTAAATATCTGACTAATTCTTCAAACGCTTTGTCACTTTCTTTTATAAGTGACAAATACTGTTCTGCCTCTTTGTAATGACCTTGCAAATTTGAAATTGTTACAGTCGGAAATTCTCCGCCGTCATATGTGTATCCGCCGTGATTTTGCATTGTAACATTGAATAAGAACATCTTTTCGCCCGGCTTTTTATTTTCAAGCTGGTCTGTTACAAGTTTAAATGAAGTTCTGTCGCTCACATAATAACGAACATACTCAATATCATCTTCGTCCATATATTTTTTGATATTATCAAAACTTATGAATTCATCAAAGCCCATAAGCTCATAAATCTTTTGTCTGTTCCAACATCTTCCCAAATACGGATGAACGGCTACGCTCTTATATCCGAGTTCATCAAGATGTGACGGAAGTGAGAACGGATATTGTTTTGACACATATTGAAGATATGGGACCGAACCTCTCGGCAACACGCCCATTGAAAGTCCCGTCAAAAATTCAAATTCGGTATTACAAGTATATCCGCCGAACGGTGACACCAACAGTTGACCTTTTATCGTATTCTTAGTCATACTGCGTATAAACGGCATATAATCTTCACTCGTCTGAAGGTCACCGACAACGTTCAAATCGGAAAAGCTCTCATTCATTATCGCAATGATATTCGGCATTTCTTCTTTGTCAACAGTCGTTTGTTCCTCACTGTCGGCATTACTCAAAAGTGCCTGTACGTCCTCTTCCTTATATCCTTTAGGCTTGCTAAGCATCATTTTTCTTACGTTAATATAGAAACTGTATAACGAGCCATGCGTATTATTGGCGTGATACTGGTCGTACACATCCATTGATGAATTAGTAAAATCTATACATGACATTGTTATTATAAATGCAAGTGCAACTGCACCGCCGCTTAAAGAAAATATAAGATTTTTGTGCTTAAACTGCGGTTTAAACGAAAATTTAGCGATTAACGTTATAACCAACACCACTATAACCGTTGCAACAACAATCGGGTATCTCAGCTGAAATGTGTAATTTTCCGCTACCTGTGCCGCCGTACCGATTGCAAGGAAATCGCTTGGAATTAGCGGTGTGCCTCTTAAAATATTTACAACGAAGCTTGACAAGTTGAATAAGTACGCAACAAGATTTGTTACTATTGCCGTCCATTTCATACTTCTTGTAATCGCAAGAATTATCGCCATAATCGCGACATAGAACATAATATTTATAAAGTATATTCCAAACGAATACTCTGCCGCCCCCGACAATATCATTGCCACCTGCATACAGAAAAACGGTGTCAGAGCAAATATGAATATCGAAATTGCTTTATAAAACTTATCCGATACATTTATTTTAACAGCGACAAGTGCCCATACTCCTATCACCAATATATATGACGTGAAATACATAAATCCGTCAAACTTTCCGTCTACGCTGAAAATGTTTGTATTTACGCTTATAAACGTCCATAAAGCCATTGCCAGCACGCTCGCAAATAAAACACGCGGCCATTTACCAAATGAAATCATTATTAATTCTCCATCACAAATTATTTTTTTCTATTGTAACATATGCTATATATTTATTCAAGCGTGAAAATATAACTATTTTTCCTTTATAATCTCAATCGCTTTTTGAAGTTGAGTATCTTTATCATGCTCAACCATTGACGCATACATATCTTTATATTCGTCAGGCATATCAACCTCAACATCAGGCTCAATGCCTATTCCGTGTATGCAAGTGCCATTAGGTGTATAATATTTTGCAACGGTAAGCGACATTCCCGAGCCGTCATAGAACGGAAGTACGCTTTGCACTATTCCCTTACCGTAACTCTTTTTACCTACAACTGTTGCCTTGCCGTAGTCCTTTAACGCACCCGTAAACACTTCAGACGCACTTGCGCTGTTTTCGTTTATAAGTATCACTATCGGAATATCAAGACTTTCCGCATCCGAATTATAATCCGTTCTCTTGCCGGATTTTGTTTCGGTGTATGTTATAATACCCTCCGGTAAAATCATATCTGCCATATTGCAAGCCTCGTCAAGCACACCGCCCGGATTATCACGCAAGTCAATAATCATTTTGCTCATACCGCTTGACTGAAGTTCAGTAATCTTATCTTTAAATTCGCTGAATGTACTCTTTTCACCGTTATCCGATGTTGTATTGAAACCTGTCACACGGATATAACCGATATTGTCGTTAAGCATTTCACCGTCTACGGAATCGGTTGCAATATCATCTCTTGTAACCGTTATATCAAGTTCTTCTTCACCGCGAAGAATTTTAATATCAACAGTCGTTCCTATCTCTCCGTTTTTGATATTGTCAACCGCTTCTGAAAGCTTATCTCCGCTGTATTCCACACCGTCTATCGCCTTTATAATATCGCTTGGCTGTATTCCCGCGTTATATGCCGGACTGTCCTCAAACGGTGCGACAACTTCTATTTGATTATCGTCATTCACTCCGACTATTACTCCTATCCCGACATAGCCGTCTTGGATATTGTCTATATATGAAGAAAACTCGCTTTGAGTGTAGTAATGCGTATACGGCTCGTCAAGTCCGTCAACATATGCTTTAATCGCATCATCTCGAAGTTTTGTTTTGTCAAAATCATACAAATAGTTACTGCTAAGCATATTTTCAACTGCCGTCATTTTATTTGAAAAGGCCTTATTCTCGTCCTTGCTCGGAAGATATATCGCAATTCTGTCCTTTACAAACGATGTTAAATTGACGCTGATAAAAGCAGTAACAACAGCTGTTATCAATGCCGTCAAAACTATTTTTTTCTTATCAGACATATTTCATTGCTCCTTAAAAAACAAAAATATAGGGGTGTGGTTTACACACCCCCAAAAAATCATTATCAGATTTTCATTGAATTTGATTCAAGATACTTATGCACCATCATTGCCACTTTAAATACGATAGCCTGGTCAAACTTTCTCAAATCAAGACCTGTCAGTTTATAAATCTTTTCAAGTCTGTATACAAGAGTATTTCTGTGTACGAAAAGCTGTCTTGATGTTTCGCTGACATTAAGGTCATTTTCAAAGAACTTATTTATTGTCAAAATTGTTTCGTCATCAAGAGTTGATATATCCCCCTTCTTAAACACCTCTTGCAAGAACAATTCACAAAGTTTTATAGGCAACTGATAAATAAGTCTGCCGATACCCAAATTATCATAATTCAGAATATACTTTTCTTCATCAAACACTTTACCTACTTCAAGTGCAATCTGTGCCTCTTTGTATGCATTATTAATCTGGTCGATATTATAAGCAACCGTACTTAAACCAACGCATACTGTAAGCATTGTTTCCGCATTTACCGTATCAACAATAGCTTGTGCCGTTTCTTCAAGTTTTTGAGAATTTTCAACTTCCTTAAGTTCCTTTATAAGCACAAGATTTTTTGTATCTATATTGATAACAAAATCTCTCTCTTTATCCGGGAACATATTTCTAAGCACATCGTAAATACCTACTTCACCCTCGTCAAGCACCTTTATATAGAAAACTGCTCTCGGAATATCTATATCAACATGAAGTTCTCTTGCTTTTTGGTGTAAATCAAAAGAAAGAAGATTATCGAAAATGATATTTTGCATAAAATTGTTCTTGTCATATTTTTCATCATAATAATGACGTACATTATTTGCTGCAACAACAATGGAATTACAACAATACTTTGATACTTCATCAGTGCCTTCAACATATACAACATATTCGGCATACGGTTTATTTGACATTGAACGAACTGTATATCCGTCCTTAAAAAGTAATTTATCATTATTTGTAGCCGCATATACAAGATTTTCTATAATATCGCCTGTCGGTTCACCGCCGTTATTTGCCAAAACCAAGCCATGCGAATCCACAATACCGAATTTCTTTGGAAAAACATCAGCCATTTGCGTTACAATATTTTGAAATGCCTTGCTTATCATTTTCATTCCTCCAATTTGTTTATTTATAAATACAAATTATGCTATTATATTCTTCTATCATTATACACGAAATATGTCAAAAATGCAATAGCAGACGGCAATTTTTTTATTAATTTTCAGATTTAATCACAAAAATCGAGGCTTTTTGCCCCGATTTTTGTATTCTGCATTATACATATTTTCTAAGCTGTTTTAAAGCACTCTTTTCAAGTCTGGAAACTTGAGCCTGCGATATACCGATTTCTTCCGCAACCTCCATTTGCGTACGGCTTTGAAAAAATCTTAAATTCAAAATATGCTTTTCCCTTTCGTCAAGATGTTTCATTGCTTCGCTCAACGCAATATTTTCAAGCCAGTTTTCGTCAACATTTTTAGTGTCTTTAACCTGATCCATCACATAAATAGCCTCGCCTCCGTCGTGATATATCGGTTCAAACAGCGATACCGGATCGGCTATTGCGTCAAGTGCAAACACAACGTCCTCTTTCGGTAAGTCAAGCTCTTTTGCTATTTCCGATATGGTCGGCTCTTTTGAATTTTTACTTATAAGCCGTTCCTTGACGTGCATTGCTTTATATGCTATATCTTTAAGAGAACGGCTCACGCGGATAGAATTATTGTCACGCAAATATCTTCTTATTTCACCGATAATCATCGGCACGGCATATGTTGAGAATTGCACATTTTGACTTAAATCGAAATTATCTATCGCCTTTATCAGTCCTATACAGCCTACTTGAAACAAATCGTCTACGTTTTCACCTCTATTATTAAATCTTTGTATAACGCTCAGTACAAGCCTTAAATTGCCCTTTACAAAAGTTTCACGCGCCTGTAAATCGCCGTTCTTAATTTTTATAAATAACTTATTTTTTTCCTCTCTTGAAAGAACAGGGAGTTTTGACGTATTCACCCCGCAGATTTCCACTTTGTTCGTCATATCTTTTTCCTCCTTGATTGAAAACCGCTTTATTGCGGTTATGTACAAGATATGACGATAATATGTATATTCAGCACATTTTGGCTATTTCTTTTTTCAATCTGCCTATTATTCTTTTTTCAAGTCTGGAAATATATGATTGCGATATACCAAGCATATCAGCAACTTCCTTTTGTGTTTTTTCCTTTCCGTTACCGAGTCCGAATCGTAACCGCATTATCTGTTGCTCCCTTACAGACAGTTTTTTCATCGCGTCAACAAGCAGTGCCTTGTCAACCTCGTCCTCTATATTTTTACAGATAACATCATTATCCGTTCCGAGTATATCAGAAAGCAAAAGTTCATTTCCGTCCCAATCCACATTAAGCGGCTCATCAATAGAAACCTCACTGCGCATATTTGAATTTTTACGAAGATACATTAATATTTCATTTTCAATGCACCTTGACGCATACGTTGCAAGCTTTATATTTTTAAGCGGATTAAATGTATTTATCGCTTTTATCAAACCAATCGTACCGATTGAGATTAAGTCCTCAACATATATCCCCGTGTTTTCAAACTTTCTTGCAATATAAACAACAAGCCTTAAATTTCTTTCAATCAATGTAGCCTTAACACTCATATCACCGTTTGCAAGCTTTTTCATAAGTGCTTCTTCCTCGTCTTTTTTCAATGGCGGCGGCAATGTGTCACTGCCTCCGATATAAAAGACTTCCGCATTTTTCAGAGGATTTGAGCCGATACAAATAAATTTTGAACTGATTTTTCTTAATAATTCCATTTCCTTTAACTCCTTCATAGTAAGCCTGCATTAATCAATGCGTGATATTCTTCATTATTTGAAAGTCTGCTGCCGTACAAACCTATAAATGTTTTATCTATTGTTTTATTTTCTTCCGGTATGTTTATCTCATCTGCCAAAAAAGCAAACAAAACATCGGACGAATTCCCCAACGAATTAAACGGTACTGCCCACAATTTCATATCTTCGATATAATTTTCAATATCCGAAAATTCTATTTCGGTATCAAACAGTTCTTTCGCCGCTTCCCATTCAAGTATGCTTACACACTTACCCGTTATAGGCTCTTTAAGTAAATTACCGCTGTCAAACAATGCAGAAACAGTTATAGTTCTGTCATTATGTGTCACATTCAGTATATAGTATTTTTTATTTTTTCTGTTTTTAAACATCTTTACAACGAAAATCATCATAATGCACGATATTCCAAGCGATACGGCAAACACCTTTGAATTAATATCAAAATATACAATGCCGTTGTTGATTGCCATACCGATTGTTTTACCCGTAAGCGATACAAGAATTATCATAACAAACATCATTATACCTCCGAGCATTACAAACCATAACATCTGATTTAGTATGTTTTTGCGTTTTTCAAAATAGGCTGTTGTTATCATCAAAAACATCGCCACGCATCTCAGCACATACGAAATCCACATCGGCATTTCTATACAAAATATAATCGCCGAACTTATTCCGCCGATTACCGCCGCAACGGCTAAACGCAGCTTTTTTATTTTCACCGTATTAACGAACTTGCCGAGAATGTATAACAGCACATATGAAAATATGAAATTAACAAAAAATATTACATCGGCATATATCTCCATATCGCTCACCTCTAAAAAGTATTATACTCCATATACTGTAAGAAAAATGTCAAAGTCGGTTGTCGAATAAAAAAAATGTTTCGACATAGTTTAGTCGAAACATTATAATAAAAAAAACTGCCTTTCCCAAATAGGAAAGACAGTTCATTTTAAAGACAAAATTATTGCGGAACATTAATATCTTTTAATGTTATCATTATTCCCTCGGCAATACCTTGAGCAGCTTTATATTGATATTCGTCGGTAGTCATATTATAAACTTCCGTAGGATTTGTTATAAAGCCGACTTCGGTAAGTGCCGCAGGCATTTCACAGCGTTTTGTAACTGCGTGTTCGGCAGTTTTAACGCCTCTGTTTGTTGAACCCATATAATAAAGCATCCTGTTTAATATATTGGTTGCAAGCTTTTCGCTTGTTGTGCCGTAAGCGTTACCGTTATTTGAATTTGCGTAATATACTTCAGTTCCGTTAGCATTCGGTGCATTGTCAACGGAATTGATATGTATACTTACAAAAACAGCGGCATTTTCAGCATTTGCTTGAGTAGGACGTTCAACCAATGACGGCAAAGTATCGCCTGTTCTTGTCATTGAAACGGTATAACCGGCATTTTCAAGAATTTCTTTTACTTTGTATGTTATTTCAAGAGTCAAATTCTTTTCAAGTACCACATTACCGTTAGAATAACCAACTGCGCCTGAGTCACTTCCTCCATGACCTGCATCAAGCACAATCAATTTGCTTGAATCGGCAGTAATTGTCGAATTGTTGTTTGAATTTCCGTTGTTTACAGTCGGCTTCGGTGTCGGTGCAGCCGCCTTTGTTTCAACATTTATAACAACAGTATTGTTTGACGTTTTTTCAATATTGTATTTTTTCAAATTTGAAATATCTACAACAACTCTTGCTCTTTCGTCATTGTCGCCCATTCTTACAGATGTCACACCTGCTTTGTTAACGCTTAGTGTATCACCTACGCCGTCAAACTTCATTCCTGCAAAATCCACAACAACTCTTTCCGGTGAACTTAATGTAAAATCGGAATAATTTGAAATATCGGCATTGGATGTAACTGTAACTTTAATGCTGTTATCACCTGTAATGTCATATGAAACGTTTGTTATTTTTGTTTCAACCGACGGTGTATAACTTGCACTATCATCCGAATTATCAGGCTGAGGAACTACATCGTCAATACTCGGTTCTTGATTTTCGTCCGAAATAACATATCCGTCCGAATCAATCAAAATCGCTCCGTCCTCCGAATCAAATTTTACATCAAGACCTATCGTTTCACTTATAAATCTTACGGGAACCATTGTTTTTGTTTCACCGCCTACCTTTGAGATAAGCTTTGGTACTACATTGTCGGGTATATTGGTTTTTTCACCGTTTATGTACGCAACATTATCATTAATTCTCATAACCACATCATATTCATCACTTGAAACTTCAATGGTTTGAGTGTCATTAATGTAATTTACCGTTGCACCCACTTCCTCAAATATTTCTCTTACCGGTACAAGTGCTCTGTCATTAAATATAATCGGTGAAAGCGGCGGATTGATTAGCTGATTGTTTACAACAAGCGCATAAATCTCTCCTTTATACTCGTGTGTTCCACCGTCATATTCAAGCATCATAGTCTGTGCCGATGCGAAACCTACACTGCAAAACAAAAACATTACTATCGCTATAAGTGATACTCTTAATTTTCTCATTTTGCACATCATCTCCTTTTCTTTTTTATCCTACACATTTTTTCTATTTCAATCATTCCGCAAACGGAATGTCAAAATGGTCATACGCAGCCTTTGTCGCAATTCTTCCTCTCGGTGTTCTTGATATAAAACCGAGTTGTAACAAATACGGCTCATATACATCCTCAATAGTATTCGGTTCTTCGCCTATTGTCGCCGCCAAAGTGTCAAGACCGACAGGTCCGCCACCGAAGTTTTCAATCATAGTCTTAATCATTCGGCTGTCAATTATATCAAGACCGAGTTCATCGACTTCCATACTCTTTAAAGCATCTGCCGCAACCTTATAATCAATCTTACCGTCATACTTTACCTGTGCAAAGTCACGCACACGCTTTAAAAATCGGTTTGCAATTCTTGGAGTACCTCTTGAACGTGACGCAATTTCCGCCGCACCCTCATCGTCTATTTCCACATCAAGCAAACCCGCACTTCTTTTGACTATTTCCTTGATTTCTTCAACAGTATAAAGTTCAAGTCGGCTTATAACACCAAATCTGTCTCTTAACGGTGCTGTCAAAAGTCCTGCTCTTGTTGTCGCTCCTATAAGTGTAAATTTCGGCAAATCAATTCTTATAGACTTCGCCGCCGGACCTTTACCTATAATAATATCAAGCGCATAGTCCTCCATAGCCGGATAAAGTATTTCTTCAACCGTTCTTGACATACGGTGTATTTCGTCAATAAACAGTATATCGTGTTCCGACAGGTTTGTAAGAATAGCCGCCAAGTCACCCGCTTTTTCAATCGCAGGACCGGAAGTTATTCTTATATTAACACCCATCTCATTGGCAATAATACTTGCCAATGTGGTTTTACCCAATCCCGGCGGTCCGTAAAGCAAAACGTGGTCCAAAGCCTCACGTCTTTCAAGTGCTGCTTTTATGTATATTTCAAGATTGTTTTTAGCTTTTTCCTGGCCTATATATTCAGAAAGATTTCTCGGTCTTAAACCGACCTCAATCTCCGCATCTTCACTTATAAAATCACTTGTGACAAATCTTTCGTCCTCATCAAACAATGATTTTACCTCCCCATATAATCTCCTATTATAATAATCCTGCAAGTGCTTTCTTTATTATTTCTTCAACACTCAATGTTCCGTCTATACCCTTAACGGCTTTTTGTGCATCGTTTGAGCTGTAACCCAAAACAACAAGCGCACTTATTGCCTCACTTCTGTTATCTGAAAGTATATCGTCACTTTCGTCTTCCAAATCAATTTCAAGCTCGTCCGTTTTCATCTTATCTTTAAGCTCCAATATAACTCTTTGAGCCATTTTAGGACCTACGCCCGATGCTTTTGTAATCGTCTTAACGTCATTCGTTATAACAGCCACCGCGAATTTAGCCGGAGTTGTTACCGACAAAATGGAAAGTGCCGCTTTAGGACCCACACCCGAAACAGATATAAGTTGCATAAACATATTCTTTTCTTCTATAGTTGTAAAACCGAATAAATCCATTACGTCCTCTCTGACGTGTAAATATGTATATATTGTAATTTTTTTACCGACTTCACCGGCATTTTGCATACTGTTTAGCGAAGTGTAAATCATATATCCCACTCCGTTTGCGTCTACAACTATGTAATTATCGCTCTTTTGTACCAACGTACCTTTTATATAATAATACATTCTTTCTTACCTCGTACATATATAATACAATAACATTACAATTATGTCAACTTGCAATTTGTTACAAAATTATTAAATATCATTTTGTTTTTTAATTTATTTTTAACTTATCGTTCTTTTGTATGTATAATTTAGCCATACTAATATTATTCCCTATTAATTTTATTGTATATTTTATCCAAAATTATTATATTTCATAAACTTTTCAGCAATGTTACAATTCTGTAACATTGCATACTATATGTTGTATATTAATTCATTTTTTCACTACATATATGCTTACCTTACACCGTTCATTCCGAGCATATTATTCATTTTATTGGAATGTGCGTGACAAATTGCAAGTGCAAGAGCATCTGCGGCATCATCGGGTTTAGGTATAACATTCAATCCCAAAATCATTTTCACCATAGATTGTATTTGTTTTTTATCCGCACGTCCGTAACCTGTAACGGACTGCTTAACCTGAAGCGGTGTATATTCGCTTATCGGTACATTCTTGTTTGCCACCGCTACAAGCAATACACCTCTTGCCTGTGCAACGTTAATCGCGGTCTTTTGGTTTGAATTGAAGAACAATTCTTCTATCGCCACCGCGTCGGGTTTATACTTATCTATATACATCGTCATCTCCGTATATATCTTTTTTAAACGTTCGACAGTCGGCATTCCTGCAGGTGTTGTGATTGCGTTGTATTCAAGCGTTCTGAACTTGTTTCCGACATACTCAACCACTCCTATTCCGACTATTGCATATCCGGGGTCTATACCTATTATAATCATTTTATTTCTAACTCCTTTATTTTCGTCAATTTTGCTATTGAATATATATAAATATTGGTGTATAATATAAATCATCAATAAATGATATTTTATAATATTTTAGGAGGAATTGCAACCATGGCAAAAGAAAAAGTTGTTTTAGCCTACTCAGGCGGACTTGATACCTCAATCATTATTCCTTGGCTAAAGGAAAATTACGATTACGATGTAATCGCTGTATGCGGTGACGTCGGACAAGGTAAAGAAACAGACGGTCTTGAAGAAAGAGCAAAAAAGGCAGGCGCATCTAAGCTTTATATCGAAGACCTTAGAGATGATTATGTAAAGGATTATATATTCCCTACTTTAAAAGCAGGTGCTGTATATGAAGGCAAGTATCTTTTAGGTACTTCTCACGCAAGACCTATCATTGCAAAAAGACTTGTTGAAATCGCTCATAAGGAAGGTGCTGTTGCAATATGCCACGGTGCTACAGGTAAGGGTAACGACCAAGTACGTTTTGAACTTGGTATAAAGGCTCTTGACCCATCACTAAAGATAATCGCTCCTTGGAGAATTTGGGATATTAAATCACGTGAAGACGCTGTTGACTATGCAGAGGCTCACAACATTGAAATCCCTGTTACAAAGAAAGATTTGTATTCTCGTGACAGAAACATTTGGCACATCAGCCACGAAGGTATGGACCTTGAAGATCCTGCGAACGAACCGCAGCTTGACAGTCTGTTAAAGCTTGGCGTTTCACCTGAAAAAGCTCCTAACGAGCCAAAGTACATAACAATTGGTTTTGAAAAGGGTGAACCTGTTTCACTTGACGGCAAGAAATTAGACCCAAGACCGCTTGTTGAAGAACTTAACAAGCTTGGCGGTGCTTACGGTGTAGGTATTGCAGACATCGTTGAGGACAGACTTGTAGGTATGAAGTCAAGAGGTGTTTATGAAACTCCGGGCGGTACAATTCTTTATACTGCTATTCAAGAACTTGAATACCTTTGCCTTGACAGAGATACTCAAGCATTCAAGCGTCAGTCAGCTATTAAGTTTGCTGAACTTGTATATGACGGTAAATGGTTTACACCGCTTCGTGAATCAATGTCAGCCATGTTTGACGTTATGGACGAAACTGTTACAGGTGAAGTCAGACTTAAGCTTTACAAAGGCAGCGTAACTCCTGCAGGTGCTAAATCACCATATTCACTATATAATGAAGACATTGCATCATTTGGTGACAGTCATGAACTTTACAGTCACAAAGACAGTGAAGGTTTCATCAACCTATTCGGTCTACCGCTAAAGGTTCGTGCTATGATGAAGAAAAAGAACGGTTTGGATAAATAATAATCGTATATTATATTGAGGATACTTTCGGGTATCCTCTTTTTCTTTTTCGAAAAATTCTTATAAATCGTTTACATTTTCATTTTTTTATTATATAATAAAAGTATATGAGTTAATAGACAAAGGAGAAAAAATATATGGCTAAATTATGGGGCGGTCGCTTTCAGAAAAGCACCGACAAAAAAGTTGACGATTTCAATTCATCAATACGTTTTGACAAACGTATGTACAAACAAGATATAAAAGGTTCTATTGCCCACGCTACAATGCTTGGCAAACAGAACATCATTCCAAAAGAGGACAGTGACAAAATCGTTGCCGAATTAAAGAATATTCTAAAGGATATTGAGGACGGCAAAGTTGAATTTGAAATTGACGCAGAAGATATTCATATGAATATTGAAAAGATTTTAATTGAGCGTATCGGTGATGCAGGTAAAAGACTTCACACCGGCAGAAGCCGTAACGACCAAGTCGCTCTTGACATTCGCATGTATCTTATGGACGAAACTGCCGATATTGAAGAAATGCTTATACACACACTTAACGTACTTGTTGACCTTGCTTCAGACCACACCGAAACAATTATGCCTGGTTACACACACCTTCAAAAAGCACAACCTGTTACCTTTGCACATCACCTAATGGCTTACTTTGAAATGTTCAAACGCGACCTTTCAAGACTTCGCGATTGCAGAAAGCGTACAAACGTTATGCCTTTGGGCAGCGGTGCGCTTGCAGGTACTACCTACCCTCTTGACAGAGAATTTGTTGCCAGCGAACTTGGTTTTGATGCGGTTACAATGAACTCGCTTGACGGTGTTTCCGACAGAGATTTTGTTATTGAACTTGCAAACTGTCTTGCTCTTGTTATGATGCACCTTAGCCGTTTCTGCGAGGAACTTATTTTATGGTCAAGCAATGAATTTTCATTCGTTGAAATGGACGACGCTTTTTCAACAGGCTCATCTATTATGCCACAAAAGAAAAATCCCGATGTTGCGGAACTTATTCGCGGTAAGGCAGGTCGTGTTTACGGTCATCTTATGGGCTTGCTTACTACAATGAAAGGTATTCCGCTTGCATACAACAAAGATATGCAGGAAGACAAAGAGCCTATTTTTGACAGTATTGATACAGTTAAACTTTGCTTGCCTGTATTCTGCGATATGATTGCAACAATGACAGTTAAAAAGGATAATATGCTAAAAGGCTCAAAGGGTGGATTTACAAACGCAACTGACGTTGCCGATTATCTTGTAAAGAAAGGCTTGCCTTTCAGAGAGGCACACGCAGTTGTCGGAAGAATGGTATTCTATTCAATCGAACACGATAAAGCACTTGATGACCTTACAATGGATGAATTCAAAGAATTTTCGGATATTATCGAGGATGATATTTATAATGCTATCAGCATGGAAACTTGCGTAAATGACAGAAAAGTCATAGGCGGTCCGGCAAAAGAAGTTGTCGAAAAAGCAATCGCTGACGCAAAAGAATTTTTAGCACAGCAATAAAAACAAAATGCAAGCTGTTAAATCAGCTTGCATTTTTTATTAATTTACTTTAAACGTACCGTAAATATCATTTATATAGACATCATAAATATCGTGATATGCGTGAGGTGATATAAATTCAAACCAATACATATTACCGTTTCTAAACTTACAATACTTATAATATTCCGTTATACCGTCACTAACCGTTACCGCAAAATAATCCGCTCCCGATGTTTTATACGTCACATTTCCTACGTGATTTTGAATATAGAAATTCAATTCGTTTCCTACCGAGGTATCTGCCGCCGACTTTGTTGCTATAATTTCTCTTGCCGAGCCGTCAGGTGCTTCCACAGAATAAAGTGTTTCTGCTTTTCCGTCATTGTATACTACAAAATGCGACGGATAACTGCACTTAAAACCATATGCACTGCTGTTATACATAGTATAACTTGGATGTGCTACAACACCTGTATCCTGTCTTGGCTGTTGAGGCGGTACATTAGCTTGTTGCGGCTCCTGTGTCACATATACAATTTGCGGTGTAACTTCCGGCATTTGTGTCGGTGTCGCAGTCGGCAACGGCACCGGTGTCGGCATAGGAGTTGATGTTGCTTTCGGTGCAAAAGGACTGCTCCCTGACATCACATTAAACATTATCAAGCCGGCTGATATGAATACAATCAATGTTGCAACTATAATAGCAACTATCAACGCAGTGTTATTGTTATTCTTTTTTGAATGTTTATTACCGTTTGTATTTTTAGAAAAATCATTTTTAATACCGTTTAACTGTTTTTGTGATTGCATATTGTTTCCGCAATTAGGACAAAAAGTCGCATCATCGGGTACTTTTGTTCCGCAATTATTACAATACATATCTTATCCCCCACTATCAAATAATTATTTAAACATATTATACCAAATTTCTTTGAATTTGTCCATATTTAATATTTATTTCTTATTATAAAATAGCAAATCCAATATATAACCAGAACGCCACACAAATTATACGCAATCACTTGTGCCGCATATTCCATATTCACTGTATACAATACTATAATCGCAATTCCGGCTATAACGGCATACACGCTAAATGTCAAACTCCTCGCCTTTGTCCAAATCATTATATTACGTTCGTCTTTTTCTGCAATCTCTTTCTCTATGAAGTTCTCTGTACTCTTAAAAATTCTGATATTCTTTACTATCATCACCAAACCGCAAGTACCGAATGCCGTTCCGAAAACAAGCATCGCTTCATTTTTTATTATTCCGATACTTGTTAAAACTACAAGTAATACACCGATAATTACATAAACAATTGCTATACCTAATCGCATTTTCAGCTTATTTTTAAATTTCATCACTATTCCTCCTCAAAAATAAATACATCTTCAATATTGGTTCCGAAATACCTTGATATTTTGTACGCCAGCTGAAGTGACGCGTTATATTTGCCGTTTTCAAGCGATATAATCGTTTGCCGTGTTACTTCAACCGCTTTTGCCAATTCATCTTGCGTTATTTTCTTTTGTTTTCGCAGTTCTTTTATTCTATTATTCAAATTACCACTCCTTTATGTATAGTTTGCTTTACATTTTTATTATATCATTATTTTATAAAAAGTCAAGTACACTTTACATTTTATCTAAAAAAAACAAGCGACTTTTTCATTGTCGCTTGTTTTCGCATTAGTCATCCAATTTCAATACAGACATAAACGCCTCTTGCGGTACTTCTACGCTACCGACTTGACGCATACGCTTTTTACCCTCTTTTTGTTTTTCAAGAAGTTTCTTTTTACGCGTAATATCACCGCCATAACATTTTGCAAGCACATCCTTACGCATTGCTCTAACAGTTTCACGAGCGATAATCTTTGAACCGACTGCCGCTTGAATAGGCACTTCAAAAAGCTGACGCGGAATTGCCTCTTTAAGTTTTTCAGCCATTTTCCTGCCGCGTGAGTATGCACTGTCCTTATGAACAATAAATGAAAGTGCGTCAACCATTTCACCGTTAAGCAGAATATCAAGTTTAACAAGATTACTGCGTGTATATCCGCAAAGTTCATAGTCAAATGAAGCATAACCTTTAGTTCTTGATTTTAACGCGTCAAAGAAATCGTATATAATTTCATTAAGCGGAAGTTCATAGAATATCTCCGCTCTTGACGCGTCCATATACGTCATATCCTTATATATTCCGCGTCTTTCCTGACATAATTCCATTACATTGCCGACATAGTCTTTAGGTACCATAATCGTAGCCTTAACCATAGGTTCTTCCATATAATCAATCTCTGCAGGATCGGGAAGATTTGTAGGGTTATCCACCCACACCATTTCACCGTTCGTTTTATAAACCTTATATATAACGCTCGGCGCTGTTGTTACAAGGTCAAGATTATATTCTCTTTCAAGTCTTTCCTGTATAATCTCCATATGAAGAAGTCCCAAAAATCCGCATCTGAAACCAAAACCAAGTGCAACAGATGTTTCCGGTTCAAACATCAGTGCCGCATCATTAAGCTGTAACTTAGACAATGCGTCCTTTAAATCTTCATACTGTGCACCGTCGGCAGGATAGATACCGCTGTACACCATAGGATTAACCTTTTTATATCCCGGCAACGGCTCTGCCGCCGCATTTTTAACAGTTGTAATCGTATCACCAACACGCGTATCTTGAATATTTTTAATACTTGCCGCAATATATCCGACATCGCCTGCCGCCAATCCCTTATTAGGCACAAGTCCGGCAGGGTGCATAACACCGACTTCAACAACGTCAAACTCAGCACCGGTCGCCATCATTCTTATTCTGTCACCAGGTTTAACTGTTCCCTCTTTAATTCTTACGTAAACAATAACGCCTTTATAGCTATCATAATAAGAGTCAAATATAAGTGCCTTTAGCGGTGCATTTTCATCACCTGTCGGTGACGGAATTTTTTCAACAATTTCTTCAAGTACAGATTCCACGTTAAGACCTGTCTTTGCCGATACTTGAGGTGCGTCCTCCGCAGGGATTCCTATAACGTCCTCGATTTCGTTTATTACCATCTCGGGTTGTGCAGACGGCAAGTCTATTTTGTTGATTACCGGTACAACCTCAAGGTCATGGTCGATTGCAAGATATGTGTTTGCAAGTGTTTGTGCCTCGATACCCTGTGACGCGTCAACAATAAGTATCGCTCCCTCACACGCCGCAAGCGAACGTGAAACTTCATAGTTAAAGTCAACGTGTCCCGGTGTGTCAATTAAGTTAAGAGTATAAATTTCTCCGTCATCACGCTTATACTTTAGTGTAACGGCGTGTGCCTTAATCGTGATACCTCTCTCACGCTCCAAATCCATATTATCAAGGAGCTGTTCCTCCATATCACGTTCCGAAACTTCTCCCGTAAGTTCAAGCAATCTGTCGGCAAGTGTTGACTTACCGTGATCTATATGTGCTACTATACAAAAATTTCTGATTTTACTCTGTCTTTCGTTTGACATATTTTCTCTCCTAAAATATTCGATAATTATTTTTTATTATATCACAAATCGCTTGTCTGTGCAACGATTATTTTGCATTAAGCACCGCCGCAATCGCTCTTGCAACATCTTTTCCGCCCTCTTTCGCCTGTGCAAGAGTATTTCCGTTACTTCCGACCTCTAAAATCAAACTTCCTTTAGTCATATGCTCGTTAAATCGTTCTTTTCTTAGATTAATAGGTCGCATAACTCCGGGATACATTATTTCAGCCGCATTTTGAATTTTAGCCGCAAACTTCAAATTCTCCTGCCAATTTTCGTGCCACAATCCCATACTGTTCGTACCGACAACAAGCATAACCTGTGCAGTCGATATTCCGTTTTCTTCACACGTAACCGCAAGTTTTGAGCCGTCCGAATAAATAAATGCGTCACGATGTACGTCAAGTACAATTTCTATTGACGGATTGTTTTTAAGCTGTGTTTCTATCGTTGACAACGCCCTTGTATAAGAGCCTTGATATGACGGATAATCATGATAAGTTGTGTCGTGTACCGTCTTTATACCGTTTTCTTCAAGCACTCTGCATATCTCGTCACCTACCGCAACCACGTTCATACTCGCGTCCGTATTTCTTTCTGTTTCACCGTTCATCTGGTCGCCGTCATAACATTCCGTTGTATGCGTATGTACAACAAGAACTTTCGGTCCGTCCGCATCTGTGTTTATGGAAAACTCCTCCGCGCACAAAGCATTTACATCCACATTATATGTTGTCGCATTGTTCAGCTTTAAATTATTCGCCGTACAAATTTGTGATTTGTCTGGCATTGGTACTTCTTCCTGTACTGTGTCAGGTGTTTGCTCCGTTTGTTCTTCTCCCAGCTCAGTATTTTCTTCCGCAATTTCTTCACCGGTATTCTCCTGCTCCGTCTGTGAGGTTGTCCCGTCAAATACCGATGAATATTCACTTATTATTGTTTCCGGATTTTCAATATCAAACCCTAATATTTTCTTTGCAAAATCCTTTAAGCTGAATGTCTTTTCATTATTATTCGGCAGACCCTCGGCAAGTATATCTTCATATATTTCATTTTGATAATTAAACACATTCGCCGTTTTGGGAGGAATTAAGCTCACCGCCGTAATAATACCGCCTAAAAACAAAATACCCACTACGGCTATGATAAGTTTCTTTTTTGTTATAACAACAGTTTTAAATTTCATAATTTTATCCCTTTCATAGAGTGCTATTTTATAAATACGCAAGATTTTTTTAAATATGTCGAAAAAATTTTCAAAAAAAGCTTGCAATTACGCTTGAACTGTGGTATAATTTTGTAGTTATTACGGATAGTCCTCTGCCTCGGTCGGCACGAATGTCCCAGATTATTAAGGAGGATTTAATGATGAACACACAAGAAATCATTAACGCTTTGACAAAAGACCAAATCAGAACAGATTTACCTGAACTTGTAGTTGGTAACAACGTAAAGGTTTACCAAAGAATCGTCGAAGGTTCTCGTACAAGAACTCAGATGTTTGAAGGTACAATCATCAAAGTACAGGGTGGCGGTATCGCTCAAACTTTCACAGTAAGAAGAGTTTCTTACGGCGTAGGCGTTGAAAAAACATGGCCTGTTAACTCACCTAACATTGAAAAGATTGAAGTTTCAAGAAAAGGTAAAGTTAGACGTGCAAGACTATTCTATCTTCGTGACAGAGTTGGTAAAGCAGCAAAAGTTAAGGAAAGAATCTAATTTCCTTATAATACGAAAAGGGGCATTTCGGTGTCCCCTTTTTTGTCTTTAAAAATTAACATTTTATTCATTGTAACTTGAATATAAATGTAGTATAATCATTTTATATAGTATGTCAGGAGGAAGAAAAAAATGAGTGAACAAGAAGGAAAGAACGAAAACGTAACAAAAACAACTGCTAAGGAAGATAAAAAGACAAGCCTTGCAAGAGAAATTTGGGAATGGGTATATACACTTGCTATCGCAATAGTAATTGCTATGCTTATCAAAGGCTTTATATTTGACATTGTACGTGTAGACGGTTCAAGTATGTTCCCTACACTTGTAGATAACGACAGACTTATAGTTACAAAACTCGGCTACACTCCGAAACAAGGTGATATTATCATTCTTGACAGTGAATACAAAAACCGTGAAGAATACTTTGACAGATTGGCTGAATCAAAAGACAAAGAAGAACTTTCTTCATTTGAAAAATTCTTTGCACAAAGCAGTATGCCTTCAAATCTTAAGAAAAAGTATTATGTTAAGAGAATAATCGCCATGCCGGGTCAAACAATAGACTTGGTTGACGGTAAAGTATATGTTGACGGTGAAATGCTTGACGAGCCTTATTATGACGGTTTAACAACTTCAATAGATCCTACCGTTGAATATCCTATCACCGTGGACGATGACTGTGTATTTGTTATGGGTGACAACAGAACCCGCAGTAAGGACAGCCGTTCATCAGAACTCGGTCAAGTTCCTTTCAAAGCAATTTTAGGTAAGTCACAAGTCAGAATATGGCCTTTATCGGATATAGGTCTTACTAAATAATTAACGAGGTACTTATGCAGAATTTACAATGGTATCCCGGTCATATGGCGAAAACACGCCGTTTGATTGAGGCAAATCTTAAATTAATTGACGTTGTTGTTGAAATATTGGACGCACGTATTCCCTTTTCGGGACGTAATCCGCATTTTGACGATATTATAAAAAACAAACCGAGACTGCTTGTTTTAAACAAAGCCGACCTTGCAGATAAAAACAGAACAAAACTGTGGATTGATTGGTATGCAGAGCAAGGTCTTAAGGTTATTCCGATAAGCTGTACGACAGGTATGGGCATTAATACGGTGATTGCAGAGGCTCGCGCACTTATACAGGATAAAATTGACCGTGAAAGAGAAAGAGGACGAAACCGAACTTTAAAAATAATGATGGTCGGTATTCCGAATGTAGGAAAATCAAGTCTTATAAACCGTCTTATCGGTAAGGCAAGCACAAAAACAGGCGACAAACCGGGTGTTACACGCGGTAAGCAGTGGCTTAGAATTAAAGGTGACGCGGAACTTCTTGATACTCCCGGTATTCTTCCGCCGAAATTCGAGGACCAAACAGTTGCCGTAAAACTTGCTTACACAGGCGCTATAAAAGACGAAATAATGAACACTGAACTTCTTGCCTATTCCCTATGCGATTATCTACGTGACAATTATCCGAACGAACTTTGTACACGATACAAACTTGATACGGTCGAGGGGCTTAAGGGATATGAAGTGTTGGAGAAAATCGGTAAAAAACGCGGCTTTGTTATTTCGGGCGGTGAAATTGATATGGAGCGTGCCGCAAATATGGTACTTGACGAACTGCGCGGTGCAAAAATCGGTCACATAACCCTTGAAACTCCGTCACAATTAAATGAACAGGAATAAACGAAAAAGAGGAACGCATCAAAAACGTTCCTCTTAAAATTTGTTTTCAAAAGAAAAACGCCCTTTTTCTTAAAGGACGCTTAATTTTCAAGCTACATTATTTAATGATAAACTTATCAAGTTCTTCCATAAACTTATCGCAGTCATCAGAATGTACTTCAACCTTAATAGGCTTAGACAAATCCAAGCTGAAGATACCCATGATAGATTTTGCATCAACGACATATCTACCTGATGTCAAGTCTACATCGAAGTCATACTTACTTACGATATTCACGAAATCTTTTACGTCATTAATAGAGCTTAGTAATAAATCAAATGTTTTCATAATTTTATTCCTCCTTATTTCATGCGTGAAGCCTATTTGTGATATGTAATCTCTTACATTACCTATAATACAATTTTTTTCTGAAAAAGTCAATAGCTATTGCGTTTTTAAAAAAAATTTTATATAATAATACTAATGTCGTTAAGGTATTTTTAACGATATTGTCAAAAGATATACTTGAAAGGTTGAAAAGATGAAAAAAGCAGCATTTTATACACTTGGTTGCAAGGTTAATCAATATGAAACAGAGGCTATGGCGGAATTATTTGCCGATAGCGGCTATGAAATAAAAGAATTTACCGAAGTTGCGGACGTGTATGTTATAAATACCTGTTCCGTAACAAATATGGGTGACAGAAAATCACGTCAAATTATTCGTCGTGCAAAAAAACTTAATCCGAATGCAGTTATAGCCGTTACAGGCTGTTATGCTCAAACCGCACCTGACGAAGTTCTTGCCATTGAGGGTGTTAATCTTGTACTCGGCACAAAAGACAGAAAGAACATTGTTACGCTTGTTGAAGAACTTAACACCGAATCAAACATTAATCACGTTTCGGATATAATGAGTAACCACGAATTTGAAGAACTTCAAATAAAGCAATATTCAAATAGAACCCGTGCATTTATTAAAATTCAAGAGGGCTGCAATCAGTTTTGTTCTTACTGCATTATCCCCTATGCCAGAGGTCCTGTTCGCAGCAGAGCAAAAGATGATGTTGTAAGAGAAATCAAGGAGCTTGCACACAACGGCTTTAAAGAGATTATCCTTGTCGGTATTCATGTTGCGTCATACGGTGTCGATCTCGGTGACACAACGCTTGAAAGTTTAATTATGGACGTTGACAAGATTGACGGCGTTGAGCGTATACGTCTTTCTTCTATTGAGCCGATGACTTTAAATCAGGAATTTATAGACAGCATTAAGGATTCTAAAAAGCTGTGTCACCACTTCCATATATCGCTTCAATCCGGTTGTGACGAAACATTAAAACGTATGAACAGAAAGTATACAACCGCTCAATTTAAAGGCATTGTGGACGGTTTAAGAGAGGCATTTGACGATGTTGCAATCACTACTGATATAATGGTCGGTTTTCCTGATGAAAGTGATGAAGAATTTAATAAAACAGTTGAATTTGTACGCAATATAAAATTTGCCGACGCCCATGTTTTCCAATATTCGCAACGTCGCGGAACACCAGCCGCAAAACGTCCAAACCAAATTTCACCGGACGTAAAAGAAAAGCGAAGTAAAATAATAATCGCCGAAACACAGAAAACGCGTGATGAATTTATAAATCGTTTTATAGGCAAAACAATGCGTGTACTTTTTGAACAACCTGCAAAAGACGGACTTTTTGAGGGTAAAACAGATAATTACATTACAGTCCACGCACCGTCCGATATAGATTTAAACGACCAATTCAGAAATGTTCTTCTTGAAAGAAACGAAAACGGAATTGTTATCGGAAAAATAGTTGAATAGTAAAAGGCTGATGATTTTTGTCATCAGCCTTTATTTTATATCTCTGCAAATTCAAATACAACAGTTGAAAAATCTTTCATTTCATAATTGGCTCTTATACCGTGATACATCAGAAAATCACCGCTGTAAACTTTACCTGTAAATGTATTTCTATATTGTTTATTCGTATCAAGTCCCTGTAATTTAACTTTTTCACTCTTTGTTTGTGCAACCGCAAGCACTTTGCAAGCCATAACAAATATATGCTTTTTATCCTTTGAAACCACTTCCCAACTGCAATAATTCGTTTCATACGGATTTATCAATCTGTACAAGTCACCGTTACACATAAGGTCTTGTATTCTCTTTTCAAATTTAATCTGTGCTTTGATTTCTTCAAATTCTTCATCGGACATCTTTGTAACGTCAAGCTCATATCCGAATGTTCCGCAATATGCAACATCTGCCCTTGTTTTTAAAGACGTATCACGTCCGCATTGATGATTTGGCGACGCTGTTACATGAGAAGATATGCTGTAAACAGGATAACACATTGAAGTCGAATACTGCATTTTAAGTCTTGCTATTGCGTCCGAATTGTCACTCGTCCATATTTGCGGCATATATGCAAGCACTCCCGCGTCAAATCTACCGCCGCCGGCACTGCAGCCCTCAAATAAAATATTAGGGAATTTTTCGGTTATTGCGGACATTATTTTATAGTAACCGAGCGTGTATTCGTGATTATATCCCAATCTCGGCATATCTGTAAGCTGTCTGTTCATATCCCACTTCACATACTCAATATTTGCATTTGCAAGTATATCGCTCACCGCATTTATAACATATTCGCAAACCTCATCTCTGCTCAAATCAAGCACCATTTGATTTCTTGACTGAACTCCTTCTCTTTCGTCAATATGAATTGCCCAATCGGGATGTTCTCTGTATAAATCCGAATCCGGACTTATCATTTCAGGTTCAAACCACAAACCGAATTTCATACCGATTTTATTTATTTTTTCCGCCAATCCGTCTATACCCGACGGTAATTTATCATAATTAACTTTCCAATCGCCCAGACTGCACGTATCATTGTTCCTCTTTCCGAACCAACCATCATCAAGCACGAACAGCTCAACACCCGCCTGATGAGCCTTTTCAGCCATTTGAAGTAACTTTTCTTCGGTAAAATCAAAGTATGTACCCTCCCAATTATTTATAAGGATAGGACGTTTTTTGTTTACCCATTTACTTCTCATCAAATTGTTTCTGAAAACGTCGTGATACTCTCTTGTCATAGCACCGATACCGCTGTCGGAATAACAAATTACAGACTGCGGTGTACAAAAGCTTTCGTTCGGTTCTAAAATCCATTCAAACTGATGCGGATTAATTCCCTGTTGTACTCTTAAATTGCCGAATTGGTCTATTTTTGCGACTGTGGAATGATTACCGCTGTATACAAGTGAAAATCCGTAAACTTCGCCATGTGTTTCGTCCGCGCCAACCGAAGTAATCATTGAAAACGGATTTAACTGATGTCCGCTTCCGCCTCTTGCATTTTCGACTTCAGCTTTCATTCCCATTTCAAGCTTTGTTCTGTGCATTGCTCTCTCACGTCCCCACGAACCTGCAAAATGTATCATTTCATAGTCGTCCATAGGTAAATCAATACTTGCCGAATACGCACTCAAAAGCTTAATATCACTGTCTGATTTATTTATAATTACAGTATGTCTGGCGATTATATTGTACTCGTCAAATACCGTATAATATAAATGCACTTCCAAGTCGATAATTTCATCATATAATACAACTTCAAGCGTATCAGCTTTTTTATTCTTATTGAAAAGACAAGGCATACCGTCGGTTTGAACGGCACACTCATTATGAATTATATATTCTTTCACCACAAGTCTTGAAACAGCATTTCCGAATTTATTTACAACCTGATATGCCGGATTTCTCAAGTCAGAATAGCCGTAAGACGGATATTCCTGCGGATAATTGTCAAGACAAAATCTGTTTGAAACAAACCCCCACTTTTCTTCCCATTCTTCTTTCATTTGCGAATAATCAATATCCGCTATCTTTTTTCCGAAATGAAAATTCAAAAGGTCTCCGTCCTCGTTTTCAAACATTATATAACTTATATCTCTGCCGATAAGGTGCGTTGTTTTTCCGTTTCTGACAATCATTTTTATATCCTCCTGTATTTTTTGTGATATTATAATATCACTTTATTTACGAAAATAGAATATCAAAGTGTTGACAGTATGTGTCTAAATGTGATATTCTACAAATAGGAGTTGAGTAAAATGAATTGTTTTATAAATACATATTACGCATATACAAAGTTTATTCCTACCGATATTTATCCCGTACAATACGGCGAAGAACAATGCAATAGAAATCATTCGTTCGGACCATGTGTACGAAGTAACTATCTGTTGCATTATGTTTACAGCGGTAAAGGTATTTTTCAAACAGAAAATAACACATATCATCTTCATAAAGGGCAGATGTTTCTTATATCGCCAAATCAGCTTACATATTATAAAGCCGATGACAGCGACCCTTGGTTGTATCGATGGATTGAATTTAACGGAAGTATGTCGCAGTCAATTTTAAAGTCTGTCGGTCTTAACGAAAGCACGCCGATTTATACCGATGATGAGAATAATTCGGTCGGCAATGCACTCTGTAATATTATTTCGTCCGGAGAAATGTGTTTTGAATTGCTCATGCAAAAATTTTGGAATTTCATTTACTGCCTTACAGACGGCGAACAAATTAATACCGTCAGCAATGCCGAAGAATATATTCAAAAAGCAGAAACGTTTATAAAAACAAATGTTCATAAAAAAATATCCGTTTCGGACGTTGCAAAATATGTCGGAATTGACAGAAGTTATTTAACAAGACTTTTCAATGAATATAAAAAAACAAGTCCGCAAAACTATATTATTTCACTTAAAATGAATACCGCGGCATTGTATTTAAAAAACACAAACGCGTCCGTAACAGAAACTGCACAAAGCGTAGGTTATTGCGATACTCATATCTTTAACAGAACTTTCAAAAAACAATTCGGTGTTCCCCCTACCACATGGCGTCAAAAACAAATTTGGGAGCAATCTATTATTGGGAAATAATATAATAATTATTTTTCTGCATAGAAAAATCGGAATGGAGCGTAGTCCATTCCGACGTGGTACTCCCGACCAGAGTCGAACTGGTGACTAACCCTTAGGAGGGGTTTATTATATCCACTTAACTACGAGAGCAAAACACTATTAACATACCAATATATTATATAATATTTCAAAGCTGATTTCAAGTATTTTCTTATTTCTTTCTTGCAATCACGACAAATCTTTCATTTGACGTATGATACGCACACGTTGAAAGTGTTATAAGGCTATCGCCGTACACTGTATTTACGCCTGTATCATAAAACGAACGTGACTTTGCCTGAGTTACATATTCATTAAACCGCTCCTCCGACTCTATATCCGCATAATCGTAATACTTAAATTCATTACTTGCACCGACTTTAGTCGTAAACGCGGACACAATCTCATATTCGCCTTTATCATACAATGTATCATACATTATATTTTTATGAGCGTCATAAAAGCTTTTATCCTCATAATCGGCAAGTGACGCAAACATTGTACCGTTCTTCATATTATGTGCATAAATAATTTTATTCACCGATTCGTCATTCGACTGATAATCGAGAAAAGGTATACCGCTGAATTGATATTCCTTATTAAAATTCTTATGCAAATAAAATTCATTGTCGCTATACTTTACCACAGGATAATCGACAGGTGTATCGGGAATCTTTATCCACCCTACCATATCATTATTCTGCTGATATAACGAGTAATAACATTCAAGCATACCGTTATCCGCACGTTTATCAATATAACCGTCCGTTGCGTCTGCACGTTCCGTTTTCTCAACCACTTTTTTCAATTCATCAAAACCGCTTTCAGCCTTATGTGAATCATAAAAATATTTTCCGAGATAACCGCAACACCCTACAAATATCAAAACTAAAAGGACCTGTATGACAGTAAGTCGTTTTTTCACTATCATACACGCCCTTTCACTTTAGTTTAGTTGTTTTTTCTCTTTTTAATTTCGATAAACACAAATGCACCTGCCGCAAGAATACCGACTGAAACCAATGCTACGATAGGAGTGTTATCCCCTGTCTTAGGATTGTTCTTTGACGGTTTAGCCGTTGTTTTCGGTGTAGCTGTCGGCTTTGTTGTAGCTTTTGTCGATGAACTTGCTGTTGAGGTTGCTTTCGGTTTTGCGGTCGCAGTTGCAGTATACGGTGTGAATTTAGTTTCAGATTCAACCTTTATCTTTTCACCGTCTGTCAAATTTATAAGATATTCCTCAACTCCGTTTGCAGATGAATTTTTATCCTTTAATGCGATTGTTGATTTTAATTCACCGTTTTCTGTGTAAACATGAACTTTCCCGTTACCTGTCATAGTATATCTGCCCGGGTCAATATCTTCACCGCAAATATATTCGCCCTGTGCCAATGTAACAACACCGTTTTTATCCTCTTTTACAGACGGATTAGTTGTTTCCTTCGCTGTTACTTCCGTTGTCGGTGCGGTTGTTTCTTTTGCAACTTCTTCTGTAGCCTTTGGTGTCTCGGCAGTCTCTGTTTTTTTCACGCTTGAAACAATGCTCCAATCAAGTTTTTCAGCATATTGTGCCGCATCAGAATTTTTCAAGGACTTATTTACCGATACCGTTACATTTATAATTTTGTTTTCAGTATTCGCAGAACTGTTCATTGTTCCCAACGGAACATCTTTATATGTACTGTTATCCGTTTTAGAGTCGTCATTCGCATACGAATAAATAAGCTTATTGTTTGAATCCGTTACTTTTATATTATAATAATTCAAAGCACTGTATTCGTCAGGTGACGGTGTTTTTAAGGCCTCTGGTTTTACATCGTTTGACGTTTTTTCCGACATAGACAATCTCAATTTAAAATCTACCGGATCACCCTCTGCACTTTCGCTTGATATTGTAAGAGTCTGAACAACAGACGACTGTTTAGACAAATCGTCAAGTTTTGTCATCAACGGCTTTATCGATCTCACAGTTTCGCCCAACTGATCAGGTGCATATTCATATGTAACAGGGGTTGACTTACTGTCATTATTTTTTATAGATACGCTTGAATTTGGTGACGCAAATACAGATACCGACATACATATTGTCATAACTGCCGCAATCATACCCGAAAGCACTTTTTTCATAATTCTCGCTCCTTATATTTACTTTAATATTTTCTTCATACTACATATAGTATATCACATTCTTTTTTAATTGTCACTACTGTAATTGTTAATTTATTGTTACGAATATTGTTATATTCCGCATTTTATGGTATAATCAATTAAAACGAGGAGGTATAAAATGAGTTCAGATTCAAATTACGAAAAACTTTCCGATGAATTACAAAACAAAATAAATACAGAACTTTTTGACGGCAACGGTTTTAAGGATAACGCAATCCGCCGTATTGACAAGGAACACGACAGAGCCACTCTTTGGCGGCCTGCGTTTGTGCGTGACGTTGAAAAAATTATGCACAGTCCATATTACAACCGCTATGCCGACAAAACACAGGTATTTTCTTTTTATAAAAACGATGATATTTCACACCGTGCTCTGCACGTTCAGCTTGTTTCAAGAATTGCGCGAAATATAGGCAGAATGCTTGGTCTTGACCTTGATTTAATAGAGGCTGTCGCACTCGGTCACGACATAGGTCACACACCGTTCGGTCACGCGGGCGAAAAATTCTTAAACAAATCATATCATGCAAATACGGGACGATATTTCAATCACAACGTACACAGTGTGCGTGTGCTTGATAAAATATTTAACCTCAACATCAGCCTTCAAACACTTGACGGAATACTTTGTCACAACGGTGAGTTCGAGTGCAAAGAATACCGTCCGTCAAAGCTTGACAATTTCAAGGATTTTGACGCAAAGGTTGAAGAATGTTATATTGACCAATCCGCAATAGACCGACTTGTACCGTCTACGCTTGAAGGTTGTGTTGTCAGAATTTCGGATATGATTGCTTATATCGGAAAAGACCGCCAAGACGCTATAAAAACCAAGCTGATTGACAGTGAAAGTGTTTTCGCCGAAAGTGAAATAGGCAAATACAATGCGGCTATTATAAATAATCTTATTGTAAATATCGTTGAAAACAGTTACGGCAAAGATTTTATACAGCTTGATGAAAAGCACTATCAAGCACTAAAAAACAGTAAAAAAGACAATTTCCGTGTTATATATCAAAACAGCAAAATTTCTGACGTATACGACAAAACTATTGAACCGATGTTTGAGGAAATATACAATAAGTTGCTTTATGATTTAAAAAATGACATAAAATCATCGCCGATATTCAAGCATCATATTGAATTAATCGACTATTCAAACAGATTTTCGGGATACGAATATACAAAAAACAGTGATTTTAATGATATTGTGACGGATTACATCGCAAGTATGACAGACGACTATTTTATCGACTTATATGAGTATTTATTTAATAAACAAGCACCCGTAAAATATATATCATACTTCGATAATGTTTAAAAATCAGAGATATTTTTAAAAAGATTTTATTTTTCTATTGAATTTTTACAATTAATAGTGTATAATATATTTAACATTGTTTGAATACAATGTTACGTTCATATACAATAACGCCACCGATAATAAAATCGGTGGCGTTATTGTTTTATCTTATTTTTTTCCAAGTTCTTTTGACTTATTCATACAACCTACCATTGCGTCAATGATACTGTTTCTGAAACCGTCTTTTTCAAGTATTGCAACTGCGTCTATTGTAGTTCCGGCAGGTGAGCAAACCATATCTTTTAATTCCCCCGGGTGTTTGCCTGTTTCAAGTACCATCTTTGCACTTCCAAGTACCGCTTGTGCGGCGAATGTATATGCTTGACTTCTCGGCATACCGCCTATAACAGCTGCGTCTGCCATTGCCTCAATCATCATAAACACATAAGCCGGTGACGAACCGCTGACAGCCGTTACGGCATCCATAAGATTTTCCGATACGACTTCACCTTTACCAAAGCTGTTAAACACGTTTACAACTACATCTGTTTCTTCTTTTGTAACATTGCTGTTCGGTGTCAATGCCGCCATTCCCTCGCCGACTAAAGCCGGTGTATTAGGCATTACACGCACAAGTTTAATATCATGTTCAAAAGCCTTTTCAATCGTTTCTATCGCCTGTCCTGCGACTATTGAAACGATTACTGTATTATCTGAAACACTGTTTTTGATTTCATCAATTACACCGTATAAAAACTGCGGTTTTACACACAAAAACAATACATCAGCTTTATCTGCCGTTTCTTTATTGTCCGATGTCACTTTAACACCGTATTTTTCATTAATATTCTTCAATGCCTGTTCATTTTTATCCGAAACAATTACATTTTCAGGACTTGCTATATCAGAATTAATAATTCCGCCGATTATAGCACCGCCCATATTTCCGCTGCCTATAAATCCAAAAATCATAATATCCTCCTGTATTTAAAATTTTTTATAAAAAATACCGGACGAAATATTTCGTCCGGTACTAAAACACGCAATTAAACCGGATATGTCTTATTTTCCATATCCACTAAATCTGCATCAATTTTATATTTCTGAGCACGTCTGTATTCAAAGAATTTAACGGCAACTTGACCGAACAATGCATATGACAATACATCTTCAGGCTGTTCAATCCATTCTGCACATTCTTTCTTCATCTGTTCAAGCTCAGGCTTTAATAGGTCAGCCGGACGACAAGTAATTCTCTTTTCGTCGCCGATAATCTTCTTAACGATTTCGTCAGAGATTTCAGCAGGGCACTTACCATATTCGCCTCTTACAAGACCCTTTGATTCCTTAGAAACCATCTTGTATCTTTCACCCATAAGCACGTTAAGTACTGCCTGTGTACCGACAATCTGTGATGACGGTGTAACAAGCGGAGGATAACCGAAGTCTGCACGAACACGAGGTACTTCTTTAAGCACTTCATCATATGCATCTTCTCTGCCCTGTTGCTTAAGCTGTGATACAAGGTTTGAAAGCATACCGCCCGGAACTTGATACTTAAGAGTATTAACGTCAACACCCATAACCTTAGTGTTCATAAGACCGCTCTTAATGTATTCTTCTCTTAGCGGCTTGAAGTAGTCGCAGATTTCGATAAGCTTATCCAAATCGTAGCCTGTATCGTACTCTGTACCTTGAAGAGCCGCAACCATAGGCTCTGTAGGCGGTTGTGATGTACCCATAGCCAACGGTGACATAGCACAGTCGATTACGTCTACACCTGCCTCAATAGCCTTTAGGTAAACCATTGAAGCCTCACCGCTTGTGTAGTGAGTATGAAGTTGAATAGGAATCTTAACTTCTTCTTTCATCATCTTTACAAGGTCATATGTTACATATGGTCTTAAAAGACCTGCCATATCCTTGATACAGATTGAGTCTGCACCCATTTCTTCAAGTTGCTTAGCCATTTTAACGAACTTTTCGTTTGTATGGAATTCACTTGTTGTGTAACAAACTGTAGCCTGTACATGACCTTTTTCTTTCTTACAAGCCTTGATAGCACATTCAAGGTTTCTGACGTCGTTAAGAGCATCAAAAATTCTTAGTATATCAACACCGTTTGCGATTGACTTTTGAACGAAATATTCAACTATATCATCAGCATAGTGTCTGTAACCAAGTATGTTTTGTCCTCTGAAAAGCATTTGGATAGGAGTCTTTTTAGCTCTATCCTTAATCTTTCTCAATCTTTCCCAAGGATCCTCGTTAAGGAATCTTAGGCAGGCATCGAATGTAGCTCCTCCCCATGCCTCAAGCGAATGATAACCGATGTCATCAAGCTTTTCTACAATAGGAAGAATCTGCTCTGTTGTCATTCTTGTAGCAATAAGTGACTGGTGAGCATCTCTTAGGACTGTTTCTGTAATTTCTACAGCTTTCTTTCCCTTTGCCATTTATATTTCACTCCTTTATTATCTGTTTAATTAAAGATTTCCGAACATTGCAAGGAATACGCCTGCCGCAACGGCAGAACCGATAACTCCGGCAACGTTAGGACCCATAGCGTGCATCAAAAGGAAGTTTGAAGGATTTTCCTTCTGTCCTACTGTTTGAGATACACGAGCAGCCATAGGTACGGCTGAAACGCCGGCACTTCCGATAAGCGGATTAACCTTACCTTTTGTTACCCAACACATAATATCACCCAAGAACAAGCCGCCTGCTGTTGAGAAACAGAATGCGATAAGTCCAAGTACGATAATACCGATTGTCTGTGCTGATAGGAAACTTGACGCTGTTGCAGTAGCACCTACTGTAACACCAAGGAACAAAGTTATGATATTCATAAGTTCGTTCTGTGCCATCTTTGTAAGTCTTTCAACAACGCCTGATTCTTTCATAAGGTTACCAAGCATTAGACAACCTACAAGTGACACTGCGTCAGGGATTATAAGTGCAACGATAATTGTAACGATGATTGGGAACAAGATTTTTTCTGTTTTTGAAACAGGTCTTAATTGTTCCATAACAATCATTCTGTCTTTTTTACGAGTCATAAGTTTCATAATAGGCGGTTGAATTACAGGAATCAATGCCATATATGAATATGCCGCAACGGCGATTGCCGGCAGTAGTGCCGGTGCAAGTGATTTTGTAACGTAAATAGCCGTAGGGCCGTCGGCACCGCCGATGATACCTATTGACGCAGCTTCTTTGATACCGAAATTGATTGACGGTACAAGAGCGCTTAGAACAAGAGCACCTACGAATGTAAAGAATACACCGAACTGTGCAGCCGCACCAAGAAGAATACTCTTTGGATTGGCAATTAGCGGACCGAAGTCTGTCATACAACCGATACCAACGAAAATAAGCGGAGGATAAATACCAAGCTTAACTCCGAGATACAATAGGTCAAGCAGACCGCCATGCTGACAGATATATCCGACATTAATATATTTTCCGTCCGTCATATACTCCGGATTCGTAAAAAATTCCGTGTGCATCATAATAGCACTTGAATCCTTAATCATCGGTAAGTTTGACAAAAGCATACCGAACGCAATCGGAAGTAGCAATAACGGCTCGAATTTTTTTACTATTGCAAGATACAGAAGTACGCAAGCTATCGCAATCATTATAATTGTCTTAACGGCGTCAATGCCACCGCTTGAAATAAGTGCGTACAAACCTGTATTCTGCAAAAAGTTTGCAAAACTTTCTAACACTTTATTGTCACCACTTTCTATAATTTAGTCGTGACTGTATTAGTTTACTGAAACTATTACGTCACCGCTGTTTACACTGTCACCTGCTGATACACTGATACCTGCAACTGTTCCGTCTACACCGGCGAAAATTTCGTTTTCCATCTTCATTGCCTCAAGTACGGCAACAAGTGTTCCGGCCTCAACTTTATCACCAACATTTACCTTTACAGATACGATTGTACCAGGCATTGGAGCAGTTACTTGCTTAGCGCCTGCAACAGGAGCAGCTTTCGGTGCAGCCTTTGGAGCCGGTGCAGCCTTTGGTGCAGGAGCGGCTGTTTGAACAGGAGCCGGTGCAGGAGTTGATACTCCGCCTACTTCTTCTACGTCAACTTCGTATGATTTTCCATTTACTGAAATATTAAACTTTCTCATTTAGGTTTTGCCTCCTTTAGAATCTATTATTAATTGTTTCGGTTACACCCGCCTTATTCCAAGCAGGCATTTTGTTGTCTGTTCTTCTGTATGACTTAATTCTTAGGTTATACGTTGAAGTATTTAGACTTGCGGCAACTGCGGCTGTCAATACTGCGATAAGCTCTTCTTCGTCTGTATCGTCTGCCGTTTCTTCCTCTACAGGTGCTGCTTGAGCCGGTGCTGCAGCAGGAGCTGCCTGTGTTTTAGGCTTTTTATAGAATATAACCCTGAAAAGCGAAAGCACTATCATAAGTATGATAAGTACGGCGAAAACTATTGCCAAACCTATAACTGTTGTTTCTCCTCCCATTGCCAACGCTTCACTTAATGACAGGTTCTGACCTGTCAATAATGCTTCTGAATACATACTAAAAATCTCCTTTCACAATTAAACAGGAAGATTTCCATGCTTTTTAGCCGGTCTTGAATCACGCTTTGATGCAAGCATTTCAAGTGCGGCGATTATTCTCGGTCTTGTTGAATCAGGTTCAATTACATCGTCAACGTAACCACGCTTTGCAGCCTCGTAAGGTGATGCAAACTTATTTCTGTATTCCTGAATCTTTTCATTTCTTGTAGTAACAGGGTCAGAGCTTTCCTTAATATCATTCTTGAAAATGATGTTAGCTGCACCTTCAGGGCCCATAACAGCGATTTCTGCCGTCGGCCATGCCATTACTATATCAGCACCAAGATGTTTTGAATTCATTGCTATGTATGCACCGCCGTAAGCTTTTCTCAAGATTACGTTAATCTTTGGAACTGTAGCCTCTGAGAATGCGTAAAGCAACTTAGCACCGTGTCTGATAATACCGTTTTGTTCCTGTTCAACGCCAGGGAAATAACCCGGTACGTCTGTAAGAGTAACAAGAGGAATATTAAAGCTGTCGCAGAAACGTACAAATCTTGCTGCTTTGTCTGATGAGTTAACATCAAGTGAACCTGCCATAACCTTAGGCTGATTTGCAACGATACCGATAACCTGTCCGTTCATTCTTGCAAAACCTATTACAATATTCTTTGCAAAGCCTTCCTGTACTTCAAAGAAGTCGCCGTTATCAACAAGTTCGGCGATAACTTCCTTAACGTCATAAGCCTTACCCGAATCGTCAGGAACGATTGTTGTAAGTTTTTCTGAAAGACGATTGATTTCGTCATTTGTAGGTTCGTAAGGAGCCTCTTCAAGATTGTTTGCAGGTAAGTATGAAAGCAACTTTCTGATTTTTGCGATACATTCTTCGTCATTTGCCGCCTTAAAGTGTGCAACACCCGACTTTGAAGTATGTGTATCAGCGCCGCCAAGTTCTTCGCTTGTTACATTTTCACCTGTAACAGAACTGATTACCTGTGGACCTGTTATAAACATCTGACTTGTCTTTTCAACCATAAAGATAAAGTCTGTAATAGCCGGTGAATAAACAGCACCGCCTGCACATGGTCCCATAATTACAGAAATCTGAGGAATTACACCGCTGTTTACAGTGTTTCTGAAGAATATATCTCCGAAACCTGAAAGAGCGTCTATACCTTCTTGAATTCTTGCACCGCCCGAATCGTTCATTCCGATTATCGGAGCACCCATCTTTGCCGCCATATCCATGACTTTGCAAATTTTCTTTGCGTGCATTTCTCCAAGTGAGCCACCGATTACTGTAAAGTCTTGCGCGTAAACGTAAACAAGACGTCCGTCAACTGTACCGTAACCTGTAACAACTCCTTCACCCGGAGCCTCAACACAATCCATACCGAACTCGGTACATCTGTGAGTTACAAAAGCATCAATTTCAACGAAACTGCCTTCATCCAAAAGAGCATTAATTCTCTCTCTTGCTGTCAGCTTTCCGGAATCATGCTGCTTTTTGATTTTTACTTCTCCGCCGCCGTTATTTATTACACTTCTGCGGTATTGAAGTTCAGTCAATTTATCAACTGTTCCCATGTTTTAACCTCCATTGTTTGTAGATTAGAGATAAATTTTAAAAAAATATACCTAAAGTATATTATACCTTAACCGCAATTTTTTTTCAATCATTTTTATTTCTTTTTTCACAAGTTAGCTTTCAAAAAATATCGACAAATATCCCCTTAAATTTGTATATGATACACAAAAGAGGCTGTTGACAAAATGTCAACAGCCTCTTTTTAAGAATTCATCAAATAATTTACTTCGTGACTTGTCAGATGACGCCATCTTCCAAGCGGAAGATTACCGAGTTCCACGTTGCCTATCTTAATTCTCTGCAAGCCGACAACCGTACAGCCGATTGCCGCAAACATTTTACGAACCTGTCTGTTTTTACCCTCGTGAATTGTTATTTTAATATATGTGTGTCCGTCTACCGCATCAAGTATTTCAGCCTCCGCCGGTGATGTTTTGAAATCATCTATATAAACACCGTTTCTCAGCTTATTGATACCGCTTATCGTTATACCGCCCTTTATCGTTGCGATATAAGTCTTATCGGTATGGAACTTAGGGTGCGTGACTTTGTATGTGAAGTCGCCGTCATTTGTAAGCAAAAGCAATCCCTCGGTTTCATAGTCAAGTCGTCCGACAGGAAAAATTCTTACGTCACCCAAATCTTCTTTTATAAGGTCAACAACAGTCGGTCGGTCAAATTGGTCTTTTGCGGTTGAAACATATCCGACAGGCTTATTAAGCATTATATAATACTTCTTGTTTTTAAGCTTTATCGGCTTATCGTCAACGGATACATTGTCTGCACCGATTTCGATTTTTACGCCTTGTTCCGTTATTTTCTTGCCGTTTACCTTAACTCTGCCCTCTTGTATCATAGTTTCTGCGGCACGTCTTGACGCAACACCGCTCATTGCTATATATTTTTGTAATCTTACTATCTCTCCCATTTTTTCTCCTTTCATTTATACCAACAATATTTTCGCAACTCTTATAAAACTGCTGAAAAAACTGTTTTTCAATCTTATATTGCTTACTCCGTAAATATCGTTTTCCGAAATAATATCAACTTCACCGACGCTCACTCCGTCACACACAATTTCAAGCCACCCCACTTTTTCGCCTTGATTTATCGGTGCTTGTAAGTCATTTGATATATGCGATATAACTTCTACCTGCGTTTTCTGATGTTCTTTAAACGGTATTGTAAAGTCACTCGCCGCAACCATTGAATAATCTTTTCCGTCAATATTCGTAACCTTTACAGTATCGCCCTGCTCTATAAGTTTTTTCGGATAATGTTCCGAAAATGCGTAATCAAGCATTTCCGCGTGGTCATTCCAATCGTTCGAATCATTCAAAGTCACCGCTATAAACTCCATTCCGTCCCTCTGCGCAGACGATACAAGACATCTGCCCGTTGACTTCGTAAAGCCTGTTTTTATGCCGTTTGCTCCCTCATACAGACTTAGCATTTTATTGTGGTTTGAAAAATAAAGTATTTCATCTGAATTTAATGCCTGTACTTGTGCAGTCTGCGTTGCGACTATTTCCCGAAACTGCGGCAGCGTCATTGCATATCTTGCAATAAGTGCAAGGTTGTAAACCGTTGTGTAATGTTCCGGATTGTCAAGTCCGCTCGGATTCATAAAATGCGTATTGCCGAGTCCGAGTTCTTCCGCTTTTTCATTCATCAGCTCCGCAAATGATTCCTCACTTCCCGACACATGTTCGGCTATCGCTACCGCCGCGTCATTTCCGGAATTAAGCATTAAACCGTAAAGCAAATCTTTCATATAGTATTGATTTCCCTCAGATATGTATGCCGCCGAGCCCTCTTGATTTGCCGCCGTCGCACTCACATCAACAATTTCGTCCATATTACAACGTTCAATAGCAACAATGGCTGTCATTATTTTAGTTGTGCTTGCCATTGCGTGTTTTTGGTTCATATTTTTTGAAAATACAACATCACCCGTCAACGCATTTATAACGCACGCACACTCGGCAGATTCCACCATTGCAAAAGCACTTAACTGTGAAAAAGTAATTATAGTCATAATAACAAGTGCCAAAATTTTTTTCATTAAAAAACATCTCCACAAAAAATATTTATTTTAATTGACAAAACTCTTTTTTATTGGTATAATAAATCACGTTAATGCGAGGGTGGCGGAATAGGCAGACGCGCACGTTTGAGGGGCGTGTGGTTTAACCGTGCCGGTTCAAGTCCGGTCCCTCGCACCATTTTTTTTGATTAATAATATATATTCTATCATATAAAATTATATTTATCAACAGCAAAAAAACTTTTTAAAAAAACTGTTGACAAAAGTTAGATTATATGGTATTATATCATTTGTCAGTTATCGTTGCGGATTTGTGTAAAGGTAGCACTAACGACTCTGACTCGTTCTGTCCGGGTTCGAATCCTGGATCCGCAGCCACAAAAAAGTTATCCTTTATGGATAACTTTTTTTATTTTTATTCAAATACACATTCGCCCATACTCTCTGACGGACAGCCCTCTATTACTTCCGCAACAGCGCTTGAATGTGTTATTAAAATAATTTTCGCACACGCACATTCGCCTATTTTATCATATAAACGTCCCGCACTGTATGTACCCGAATAAACCGTATATGTACTGTTTGCGACGTAACCGACTGTACCGATATACGGCAGTTGTGCTCTTATCGCCTCGTCATCATATTTGTTATCATATTCCTTTTTCAATTTTATTACCGCTCCGACTTTGAACGGCTTCGTTCCGTAATAATGAGCAAGTCCCGTTATTGTGACTAAAACCGAATTTTTCATTTCTTTCATCTCCTTTCAACTTTTTATACTTTTTCTATTCAATATCTATAACCGGATCTATATTCACCATAGAATTACATCTGTTGCAATAAAATCCATGACTTGTACTTATATATTTCGCATCAGTAACATAATAGCCTTTTTTACACTTTGCACAAATAACTTTTTCTCCATTTCTTAAACGTTCTGCAATAGGTTCTGCAATAGTCAATTTTTTATTTTGTTCTTTCATTTCTCCCATCTCCTTTTCTACTTAAATTATACATTCACCTATGTCCAAAAAACTGTACAAAAAAACTCTGACCGCCATTTTTTTGACTGTCAGAGTTTATATTATTTATTCTTCAAATATAGCCTTTGCAAAATCATCGCTGTTAAATTCCTGCAAGTCGTCGATACCTTCACCGACGCCGACAAATTTAACCGGAACATTCTGTTCTTTTGCTATTGATATTACAATACCGCCTTTTGCCGTACCGTCAAGCTTTGTAAGGATAATTCCCGTAATATCCGCCGCCTCGGAGAACAATTTTGCCTGACTTACCGCATTTTGACCTGTTGTCGCGTCAAGGACAAGCAATGTTTCTCTTGCCGAATCAGGCAGTTCACGTTCAATTACACGGTTAATCTTTGCAAGCTCCGCCATAAGATTTTTCTTATTATGAAGTCTGCCGGCTGTATCACATATAAGAATATCAGCACCACGCGCCTTTGCCGCCGTACAAGCGTCAAACACAACTGCCGCCGGATCACTGTTTTCTTGGTGCTTGATTATATCACAACCGCTTCTCTGCGCCCATATGTCAAGCTGATCTATCGCTGCCGCTCTGAATGTGTCAGCCGCCGCAAGAAGTACCTTTTTACCCATCGACTTATAATGTGATGCGATTTTTCCGATACTTGTTGTTTTTCCGACACCGTTTACGCCAATCACCAAAATAACAGACGGTGTTGTTGACGTATTCACCGTTGTATCAAGCGCACTGAGTATTTCGCTTATTATGCTCTTTAATTCCTCTTTTACAAGGTTTCCGTCCGTGATATGCTTGTGTTTAACATTATCACGAAGTTTTTCAATAATGTATGTTGAAGTTTCTACACCTATATCTGCCATAATAAGTGCCTCTTCAAGATTTTCAAAAAGTTCGTCGTCAACTTTTACGAACACACTGAATACATTATTAACTTGTTTTGCGATTGATTCACGAGTTTTTGTTAAACCGTTTTTTAACTTATCAAAGAATCCCATATACTACTCCTAACTGACCATATCGTCTGCGACATCATCTATATGAAGTGACAACAACTTAGAAACGCCTTTTTCCTGCATTGTTACGCCGTATAAAATATTTGCCGCCTCCATTGTACCACGTCTGTGAGTGATAACAATGAATTGTGTCTGTTCAATATAATTTTTTAAATATGTTGCAAATCTCGAAACGTTTACATCGTCAAGTGCCGCGTCAATCTCGTCCAAAATACAGAACGGAGCCGGTTTTACTCGAAGTATTGCAAACAGAAGTGCAATAGCAATAAACGACTTTTCACCGCCCGAATACAGATTGATATTCTGCGAACCTTTACCCGGAAGCTGTGCGATAATTTCAATACCGCTTTCAAGAACATTGCTCGGATCAGACAAAGTCAATTCACCTTTGCCGCCGCCGAAAAGTTCACTGAATACCAGACTGAAACTCTCATTGATTTCCTGAAACTGCTTCCCGAAATGCTCTTTCATCAATTCTTCCATTGACTCTATTATTCCGTTAAGTTCGTTTTTCGACTTTTCAAGATCGCTCTTTTGCTCTGTCAAGAACACAAACCTCTCCTCTACCGCTTTATATTCTTCGATAGAATCGACGTTTACACTGCCAAGTGATTTTATCTGCGACTTCAATTCCGACAATCTTGCAAACGATTCTTTCTCGTTTTCCACCTCTGTTTTAATTTCACACGCACTGTTATAAGTCAGTTCGTAGTCCTCCCACAATCTGCCTATAATATTTTCAATATCGTTATTGAGTTTTTCACGTCTGTTTTCAAGTCTTGAAAGTTCCTGTTGCAAGTTCAGCAATTTATCCGTTAAATCCTTATTTGAATTTTGGATATTTTGAAGTGACGTTGAAATATCGCTTTTCTTCTTCTGAATACTCTCGATATAATTATTTATATCCGCCGTACTCTTTGCGATTTCTTCCGTCAGCTTGTTTTTGTCCTCAATCTGCTGTTTTAAACTTTCGTTTTCGGCACATATTCTTGTTTTATCCTGCTCTTTTTGTGCTATATCTTTTACGGAATTTGCAATATCATTCTTCTTTGTTTCAATATCTTTTTCGATAACTTTAATGTCCCTTTGCATATCTGCAAGTTTCATCGTGTTATCCATCAAGCTTTGTGACTTCTCGTCTTTTTTCTCTGAAATTCGATTAAATTCTTCATTCAGTTTTTCCGCTTTGCTCTGTAAGTCATTACTTTCTTTTTCAAGATTTCTGACATTCTGCAAAAGCTCGGCAATATCATCCGAAGATTCCGACAGCTGCTTTTCAATCTGTCCAAGCTCTGCTTTATAGTTTTTCTCCGTATTACTTCCCGATTCAATCTTTTCTTCAAGATGTTTTTGCGTATTTTCCAGACGAAGTATCTCGTCCTCATACTCTCTCACAAGCGGAACATATGACGACAACTGATTATTTATAGTTCTCATATCATTTTCAATCTGCTGTTTTTTGTCGCCAACCTCTTTTATTTTAACTGACAAATCGTTTAATTCCGATGTAAGTGTTTTTATTTCAGTAGCTCTCGACAAAAATCCGCTTTGCTTATTTACGCTGCCGCCCGACATCGAACCGCCTGCGTTCAATATTTCGCCCTCAAGTGTTACAACTCTGAATTTATACCCGAAATGTCGGCTCATAGCAATGGCATTATCCACATTATCAACCACAACAACTCTGCCGAGCAAACTTTTTATAATACCGTCGTACTTACTGTTATACTTTATAAGTTTACTTCCAAGTCCGATAAAGCCTTTTTGCTTGCTTATTTCGCCAACATTATCAAGTTCTCTGCCTTTTACAGCCGACACCGGCAAAAATGTTGCACGACCTGCATTATTTCTGCGAAGATAATTAATCGCCGTCTTTGCGTCCTCTTCGCTCTCTACTATGATATTCTGCAACGCTCCGCCGAGTGCGATTTCAATAGCCGTAACGTATTCCTTTTTTACGTCCACAAGTCCCGATACAGTACCGTAAATTCTGATTTTTTTTAGTTCTTCGGCTTTAAGCACCGCCTTTACGCTCTTTGAATATCCCGCATAATCGTTTTCCATACCCTCAAGAATTTTCTTCTTTGAAGATTTTGAATTATACTCGACATTCATATTGTTAAGACTTGATGTAAGTTTATCGTTTTCGGATTTTAACTTATTTATGTTTTCGTTATGGCGGTTTATGGTTTCTTTCATCTTACCGCACTTTTCAGACTTTTCCGATATTTCCTTTTTGCAGTTTTCTATCTCCTGTTTTGTGTTTGAAACACCCTCGTTAAAGGTCTTTATTTCGGTTTCAACCACTTCTCGTCGTTCTATAAAACTGCTCCTCAAATTTTCAACACCGTTTATTTGTGCACGATTTGTCGCAATCAAATTCTGCTTTTCGATAATATCGCCCTGCAGACTGTCGATTTCTTTTGAAAGAGTATCTTTCTGCTTTGCAATTTCGTCCTGTTCCTCTTTCATAGAATCGAACGCAGTAAGCATTTCTTCGGCATCTTTATTCTTTTCTTCAATCTCTGCCTTTTGCTTTTCTATACCGTTTTCACGTTCAATATTTTTATCTTTTATGCTTTGAATTTCGTTATCAATTCTTTTAAGCATAAGCTCATTATTCTTTATGTTGTTTTCAAATAAAGAAATATGATTTTTGGTTTCCATATTCTTTGACTCAGCCTCACGAAGAAGTTTGTTCTGTTCCGCTATTTCGGTATCGGCTTGTTCACTTTCATTATAAAGCGATGTGATTTTTTGTTCTGTTTCCGATTCTGTTGCTCTGAGCTCGGCAAGTTCTTCTTCAACACTGTTATAAAGCCTGTCTGCCTCTTTGGCGGCAAGTCGGTTTTTGTCTATCGTTATAATGCTTAAATTTACGTCAAGTCCTTTATATTCTTCATAGTATGTCAAATACTTTCTCGCTTTTTCCGACTGACGTTTAAGAGGTCCTCGCTGACCTTCAAGTTCAGTCGTTATATCGGAAATTCTTACAAGGTTTTCTTCAACACCCTTTAGCTTTCGCTCCGCCTCTTCACGTCTGTACTTATATTTTGATATACCTGCCGCCTCCTCAAACAGACTTCTTCTGTCCTCGGCTTTGGTTGACAATATCTGTGACACATTACCCTGTCCGATAATAGAATAACCGTCACGTCCAAGACCCGTATCCATAAACAGCTCATGTATATCTTTCAAACGACAGTTTGAGCGATTAATCTGATACACACTTTCACCGCTTCTGAAAAGTCGTCTTGTTACAACAACTTCATCATAATTTATATCAAACAAATGACTGCTGTTATCAAGTACAAGACTCACTTCCGCAAAATTGACAGGCTTTCTCGTTTCTGTACCTGCAAAAATGACATCTTGCATATTAGAACCTCTGAGAGATTTTGCACTCATTTCACCGATAACCCAACGAATAGCGTCGGAAATATTACTTTTTCCGCTGCCGTTAGGACCTACGACCGCCGTTGAGCCTTCAACAAATTCAAGAATTGTTTTATCGGCAAATGATTTAAAACCTTGCAGTTCAAGTCTTTTTAATAGCAAGTACATCTCACCTCTCTTTTTTCCAAATTTTCATCTGTACATATCTTTACATCAATATTTTTCTCTTGTTTTAATTTAATTATATTGCAACGCTTATTACCGACTGCTTTTGAAACTTCTCTCGGATTTACATAAACGTCTGCTCTTTTACAGCCGTCTTTCAATTTACCGCATATAATGTCATAATAAATACTGCTTTCGACAAGTTCACGAAATGAGCTGTGTACAGGTCCTGCAACAACAGAACCGTTCTCGCTTATTTCATCGGTTGACTGCAAACCGACTCTTATAACAGTTATATTATTCTTTTCAAATTTCAATAAAAGCTGTTTTGCAAGATTAACCGCCTCATCAACCGACTGCGGTTTATATTTACCCGTAAGATACATTTTTTCAAGGAATGTGTCCTTTATGGTAAGCGTCGGATATATGCGTACAATATCAGGTTTCAGCTTTATTATTTCATCTGCCGTATAAAGAGATTTTTCATCGGTATCACCCGGCAAACCTGTCATCATCTGAAGTCCAAGTGTAAACGGATATTCCTTTATCAGCTTTACCGCATTAATAACATCTTCTCTTGTGTGTCCCCTGTTTGATGATTTCAAAACACCGTCGTCCATAGACTGTACACCGAGTTCAATCGTTGTAACTCCGTATTTAAGCAGATTATCAAGTATTTCTTTATCTATATAATCAGGTCTGGTTGAAAGACGTATTCCGTCAATATCTCCTTTTTTAAGATATTCATTCGCAGCGGCTAAAAGTTCGCTTTGTTCGTTAATCGGTATACCGGTAAAGCTGCCGCCAAAAAACGCCGCCTCGATACGTCTGTTTTTACTCGGCAATGTTTTAAGATATTCTCCTATGATATTATGAACATCATCAGCCGTGACTTCTTTTTGTGTCCCCGTTATACGTTTTTGATTGCAAAAAACACAATCAAACGGACAACCTCTGTGCGGTACAAATATCGGTATATTATACGTTTTCATAGTCACTGTACTTTTCCCATTGATTTAAGCAAAGTATGTGCCGCATTTTGTTCAGCCTCTTTTTTGCTGTGACCTGTTCCTTTATTTTTAGGAACATCATCGACAAGCACTTCAACTTCAAACACTTTGTTGTGATCCAAACCGGATTCGCCGATTGTTCTGTATGTGACTTTGCCCTGTGTACCTTTTTGAAGTGCCTCTTGCAGCATTGTTTTATAGTCGGCATATCCGTGACCTGTCACAACTTCGTTAATCGAATCACGCATAAGGTCGATTACCCATTTTCTTGCCGTTTCCATACCGCCGTCAAGATAAATTGCCGCCAAAACTGCCTCAAATGCATCTGAAACGATAGACGCTCTCTGACGTCCGCCTGTCATTTCTTCACCCTTACCAAGCAATATAAATTTGCTAAGCGAAATTTTCTTAGATATTTCGTTAAGCGACTGTTCGCAGACAAGCGTTGCACGATATTTTGAAAGCCAGCCCTCGTCAACATTCGGCAAACGTCTGAATATATAGTCACTAATTATAACACTCAAAACAGAATCGCCCAAAAATTCAAGACGTTCGTTATTTTCTTTTTTACACTCATTCGCATATGAGCTGTGTGTAAGTGCCGTTTCTAAAAGATTGACATTTTTAAATGTGTAACCGATTTTCTCTTGTACGTTTTTCATAACAGCTTTCCTTTCTCTGTACATACACTGCTCTAAAGAGTAAACCGTTCACCGCTTAGAGCAATCCACATAACAGTAGAGGGTGCCTTAAAAAGACATCCCCTATTGTTTAAGTTTATTTAATTAATCTTCGTATTTTTTCATTACGATAGTTGCATTATGACCGCCAAATCCAAGTGAATTTGACATTGCAACTTTAACTTCCTGTTCTCTGCCCTTATTCGGAACTATATCCAAATCACAAGCAGGGTCAGGTGTATTGTAATTGATTGTTGCAGGAATGTAACTGTCCTTGATAGCCAATGCACAAACGATTGCCTCGACACCGCCTGCCGCACCCAAAAGGTGACCTGTCATTGACTTTGTTGAGCTTACTGCAACGTTCTTAGCCGCGTCGCCAAGAGCCTCTTTTATGGCTTGTGTTTCAAACTCGTCATTGTACTTTGTTGATGTACCGTGAGCATTGATGTATGTTACATCTTCAGGCTTTAAACCTGCGTCTTCGATTGCAAGTGACATAGCCTTTGCACCGCCGACACCGCCCGGAATAGGGCTTGTGATGTGGTAAGCATCATCAGTTGCACCGTAGCCGACAAGTTCACAATAAATGTGAGCTCCTCTCTTCTTTGCGTGTTCAAGTTCTTCTATAACTATAAAGCCTGCACCTTCACTTAGAACAAATCCGTCACGTTCTGCATCAAACGGTCTTGACGCTGTTTTAGGATCGTCATTTCTTGTTGACATAGCTTTCATATTACAGAAGCCTGCAAATGCAAGCGGACTTACAGCCGCCTCTGCACCGCCTGCGATGATAACATCGTTAGCACCGTGCTGAATGTGTCTTAAAGCGTCACCGATAGCGTTTGTACCCGAAGCACAAGCTGTAACGATATTTTCATTTACACCTCTTGCTCCGTACTTAATAGCAATCTGTGCAGCACCCATATTACCTATCATCATAGGAATAAAGAACGGACTTACACGTCCCGGACCTCTGTCAAGAAGTGACTTATGCTGTTCCTCAAGAGTATGGATACCGCCGATACCCGAACCTGTTATAACTCCGACTTTCCAAGGGTCTTCGTCTTCCATATTAAGACCGGAATCCTTAACAGCCTCGTCAGCCGCTACCATTGCAAGCTGAGTATATCTGTCCATTTTACGAGCGTCTTTCTTCTCGATAAAATCAGTCGGCTCAAAATTCTTAACTTCACCGGCAATCTGTGTCTTAAAATCAGTTGCGTCAAAAAGTGTTACTTTATCAATACCGCATTTACCTGCTTTGATACCGTTCCAAAATTCTTCAACGTTATTTCCTATAGGGGTTACAGCACCTAAGCCTGTTACAACAACTCTTCTCATTTAGTTACCTCCTATTGTTTATCCTTATCTATATAATAAAATTAATTTCTTTTTTCAAAAAAATTTCATGCCTTGCACCAAGAGTATTGATACAAGGCACGACTTCGTATCTTACGCATGACTCTTAATATATTCAACTGCGTCGCCTACTGTGCTGATCTTTTCAGCATCTTCATCAGGGATTTCGATATCAAATTCTGTTTCAAGACCCATGATAAGTTCAACAACGTCCAATGAGTCTGCACCCAAATCGTCAACGAATGATGCTTCCAAAGTTACTTCATCTGCATCAACACTTAGTTGGTCAACGATAACGTTCTTTACTCTTTCAAATTCCATTATTCACTTGCACCCCCTTTCAGTAATGTCTATATAAATTCTAAACGAATTATATACATATTATATTACATAACAAGTCCGCCGTCAACATTTATTACTTGACCTGTAACGTATTTTGACATATCAGATGCCAAAAATGCAACAACATCTGCAATATTTTCAGTTTCTCCGAATTCCCCAAGCGGAATTGAATCAAGATATTTCTTCTTTACATCGTCAGACAATACGTCTGTCATAGCAGAACGGATAAAGCCCGGTGCTACTGCGTTACATCTGATACCTCTTGATGCAAATTCCTTTGCTGTTGTCTTTGTAAGACCGATAAGACCTGCTTTTGAGGCAACATAGTTTGCCTGACCCGGATTACCCATAACACCTACGATTGACGCCATATTGATTATAGCACCGCTTCTTTGTTTCATCATAGGTCTTGCAACTGCTTTGATACAATTAAATGCACCCTTTAGATTTATATCCATAACAAGATCCCAATCATCTTCTGACATTCTAATCATAAGACCGTCTCTTGTAATGCCTGCGTTATTAACAAATATGTCGATATGACCAAATTTATCCATAGTTTCCGATACAAGTTTCTGAACATCTTCGGTATTTCTTACATCGCCTTTAACAACTATACATTCTACACCAAGCTTTTTAACTTCTTCACAAGTTTCGTCTGCATAATCCGATGAAGGAATATCGTTTATAACGATATTTGCACCGTGTGACGCAAGTTTTAGGGCGATTGATTTACCTATACCTCTGCCCGAGCCTGTAATTACCGCTGTTTTACCTTTTAACATTTCTTTATCTCCTCTCTGTTATGCGTTAAGACCTTCAAGAGTCTTTTCAAGTGACGCCATGTCCTCTACGTTAAACACCTTTACATCTCTTGAAACTTTCTTTATAAATCCGCTAAGTGCCTTACCCGGTCCGACTTCAACGAATGTATCAACTCCGTCTGCTATCATTCTTCTGATAGTTTCTTCCCATTTAACAGATGAAGATACTTGCTTGATTAAAAGCGGTTTAATATCTTCCTTTGAAGAAACGTAATCAGCAGTTACGTTTGTGATTACAGGAATTTGCATATCCTTAACTTCTACATTTTCAAGTTCTTTTGCAAGTTTTTCGCCTGCGCCTATAAGCATAGCACAATGGAACGGAGCTGAAACAGGAAGTTTTAAAGCACGTTTTGCGCCCTTTTCCTTTGCCAATTCACAACACTTATCCACTGCCGCAACTTCACCCGATACAACGATTTGACCAGGACAGTTAAAGTTTGCAGGTGAACAAATACCGACTTTTGAAGCCTCTTCGCAGCAAGCGATAACGTCCTCTGCGGAAAGTGCGATAATAGCCGCCATAGCGCCTTTTCCTACAGGCACTTCCTCCTGCATATACTTACCGCGTTTTTTTACAAGTCTTACACCGTCAGCAAATTCCATTGAACCCGACGCAATGTGTGCAGTATATTCACCAAGGCTAAGTCCGGCAACAACGTCAGGCTTAATACCTTTTTCTTGCAATACTCTAAGTGCCGCAACACTCATTGTAACGATTGTCGGCTGCGTGTTCTCTGTAATCATAAGAGTTTCACTGTCGCCGTTCCAAATCATATCCTTTATATCAAAGCCAAGTGCCTCACTTGCCTCGTCAAATGTCTTATCGGCAATCGGAAAGTTTTCGGCAAGTTCCTTACCCATTCCGACAGCTTGTGCGCCTTGTCCTGCAAATACAAATGCTAATTTACCCATTATATTTATTTTCCTTTCTTAATTTATCTAATAAGAAATTCTTATTTAAGTTTAGAAGTAATTGTTTCAATAACTGCCTCTGTACCGTCAAAATAACTCTTGATTATGTCTGCACAAGGTTGAATTTCGTGTACCATAGCGGCTGATTGACCAGCCATAAGTGAACCGGTTTGTGTGTCACCTTCTTCAAATGCACGTCTTAGACCGCCAACGCCAAGTGCTTCTATTTCTTCAAATGACGCACCTTGCTTTTCAAGTTTGTCATATTCACGAGTAAGTTTATTTTTAAGCGCTCTTACAGGCGCACCTGTTGATCTACCCGTAACAACCGCATCTCTGTCTTTTGCCTTTATAACGGCTTGCTTATAGTTATCGTGTGCGATACACTCTGTTGAGCAGATAAATCTTGTACCGACTTGAATACCGTCTGCGCCAAGTGCAAATGCCGCAACAGCACCTCTGCTGTCAGCTATACCGCCTGCCGCTACAACCGGAATACTTACCGCGTCAACAACTTGCGGTACAAGTACCATTGTTGTAAGTTCACCGATATGTCCGCCTGCCTCTGTACCCTCTGCGATAATTGCGTCTGCACCGTCTTTTTCCATCTTTTTTGCCATTGCAACACTTGCAACAACCGGCATAATCTTAATTCCTGCCTCTTTAAGTGACGGTATGTATTTACCCGGATTACCGGCACCTGTTGCAACTACTGCCGGCTTTTCTTCTATAATAACCTGCATAACTTCTTCAACGAACGGTGACATCATCATCACGTTTACGCCAAAAGGCTTATCTGTCAGTGACTTTGCCTTTTGAATTTGTGCTCTTACAACGTCCGCCGGTGCATTTCCTGCCGCGATAAGTCCGATACCGCCGCCGTTTGAAACAGCTGCCGCAAGCTCGGCTGTAGCTACCCATGCCATACCGCCTTGAATAATAGGATATTCAATACCAAGTAATTCACATAATCTTGTCTTCATTTTTCTTCTCCTTTTCTTATTTAACGTATTTTTTACCACTCAATAAGTGCCGCACCCCATGTAAGTCCGCCGCCGAAGCCTACAAGTACAACCTTGTTGCCCTTTTTAATTCTGCCTTGCTGAACTGCCTCTGTAAGTGCAACAGGGATACAAGACGCTGATGTGTTACCGTACTTTTCAAGGTTCAAAAATACCTTTTCATCAGTGATACCCATTCTCTTTACGGCACTTTCAACAATTCTGTAATTAGCCTGGTGAGGTACAACAAGTGCAATATCGTCCCAAGTCAATCCTGCGCTGTTTACAACTCTTGCGCTTGCGTCTGCCATTGCTTTGACGGCAAACTTCATAACAGCTTGTCCTGCCATCCAAATAGTATCTTTTCTGTGGCTTATTCTCTTTTCTGTTTCTTCTTCATCATTTCTGTATGCAAGACTTGTTATAGCGTGACCGCTTGAGCCGTCTGCACCGATGTCTGTTGCGATAATACCTTGTTCTTCACTTGCAGATACAACTGCCGCACCTGCCGCGTCGCCGAACAATACGCAAGTTGCTCTGTCTTTATAATCTGTAGCCTTGCTTAATGTGTCGGCACATACCACAACGATATGCTTGTATGTTCCTGCTTTTATAAACTGTTCTGCGATAGTAAGACCTGTAACAAATCCCGAACAAGCCGCATTATAGTCAAATGCCGCCGCATTTACTGCACCAAGATTGCTTTGCACAATACAAGCACAAGCCGGTGTGAAGTAATCAGGTGTAACTGTTGCAAGCATTATAAGGTCAATATCCTCAGGTGTAAGTCCTGCATTTTCAATAGCACGCTTAGCGGCGATTGTTGCCATATCCGTTGTATATTCGTTGTCGGCTGAAATATGTCTTTCCTTTATGCCTGTACGTCTTGTTATCCATTCGTCGTTTGTATCAACAATGCTTTCCATATACGCATTGTCATATACCTTTTCCGGAACATATCCGCCTACACCTGTTATCTTTGCATTAATCATTACTCTTTTCCTCCATACAGTTTATATTATTAACTATTTCTTCTATTAAGTTTGTTTCAACAAATTTCTTTGCCTGTCTGATTGCAGAAAATACCGCTTTACCGTCTGACGAGCCGTGTCCTTTTATAACAGGTCGTTTTGTACCCAAAAGCGGTGCACCGCCGTATTCACGGTAATCCATAGACTGTTTAAACTCATTCAAGCCACCCATTACAAATATTGCACCGAGCTTTGTAAACAAGTTTTTCATAAATATATTTTTAACTTTCGTACTTACGACGTGTCCCATACCCTCAACGGTTTTAAGTATTACATTTCCGACAAAGCCGTCACAGGTAATTACGTCAGCCGTACCTTCCATAACATCTCTGCCCTCAATATTGCCGATAAAGTTTATAGGTGCTTTTTTCAAAAGCGGGAATGTTTCCTTTGTAAGTTCATCGCCCTTGCCTTCTTCTTCACCGTTTGACATAAGTCCGACAGTCGGGCTTTCAATTCCGAGTACATTCTTCATATATATACTGCCCATAATACCGAACTGAACAAGATTTTCAGGTTTGCAGTTTGTATTTGCACCGGCGTCTATAAGCATTTTCGGTCCTTTTGCACTCGGCAGAAGCGTTGCAAGTGCAGGTCTTAAAATTCCCTTTATTCTTCCGACAATAAGCAATCCCGACGCTAAGAGCGCACCTGTATTACCCATCGAAAGCATTGCGTCACCCTCGCCTTTTTTCAGCATATTTGCCGCAACGACCACCGATGCATTTTTCTTGCTTCTTACCGCCTTTGCCGGTTCTTCGTGGTTTGTTATCACTTCATCAGCATTCGCTATACTGATTTTATCATTTGGGTAGTCATATGCCGAAAGTTCCTTTTCGACAACCTCTTTTTTGCCGACAAGAACTATTTCCACATCAAGTTCCTTTACCGCTCTTACAGCCGCCTCGACAGGCGCCATAGGAGCATTGTCACCACCCATTGCATCTACTATAATCTTCATCTTTCCTCCGACTATTTCACATCAGTCATAACAAGGCTGAATTTTCCTCTGAATACTTCGTTCATATTTGCCTTTATGACAACACGAACGATATATCCTCCGTCTTTCACTCTCATAACGTCCGACTTGGCAATCAGTCTTTCCCCTGCGTGTGCCTCGTGCATATATTTCACATTTGCGATTTTCACCAACGCCGCCTTCGCGTCAATAACGCTTAGCGCCAAATTTTCCGCAAAAGCATATATACACTGTCCTTTTATTATGTCAGTACCGTCAAAGGTCATCGTATCATCGGTTTTAAGCACCGATATTCCGTCATGATACAAGTTAAGGTCAAGCACTTCGCCAACCGCCGTATCCGCTACCAAACCTTCTTCCGCCACCGACTTTATTCTCTCACGATATTCTGCTATACCAAGTTCCGCTCTGTCAAAACGAATAGTGGACACGCTCACGTTACAAGCCTGTGCAAGTTCTTCGTCTTTCAAAAACGGATTTTGTTTTATTTTTCTGAGCAAATACTCATGACGTTTCTTTTTCAATATTGTTCTTGTCACTTTCAAGCGTTCCTTTCTATGTTTTTCGACATTTTATTAATTATTGTTAGTAGTAGGTACTAAATTAATAACCTCAATGATTATATACTATCGTTAATAACTTTGCAATATTTTCTTGCAAATAAACATAAACATTGTACAATATGTTTAAATATATTGCTCTGATATGTTCATAATTACCCAATAGATACAAAATATTGTGCTGTGTAGTCTGTTTAACACCTGCTACCAACACCATATTGTATCCGTAAATCATCATTTTTTTATGATTATAAACGCAAAAACAGACAAAACAATAATGTTTTGTCTGTTTTTATATTGTATTTTATAGGATTATTTGTCTGAATTGTCACATTTCTTGTAACAGAAGTCACAATTATTTTCAAGCGGTGCTTCACCCTTTTTGCTTCTGTAATCGTTGATTGCAGACTGAATAGCCTCTTCAGCAAGAACAGAGCAGTGAATTTTTTCTTTCGGAAGTCCGTCAAGTGCCTCCATAACCGCTTTATTTGTAAGAGCAAGTGCCTCGTCAACAGTCTTACCCTTAACCATTTCAGTTGCCATTGAACTTGTTGCAATAGCCGCACCGCAACCGAATGTCTTGAACTTAACGTCTTTTATAACATCGTCTTGAATATCCATATATATCTTCATAATATCACCGCACTTTGCATTGCCGACTTCACCGACTGCATTTGCGTTGTCTATCTGGCCTACATTTCTTGGATTTGAGAAATGGTCCATAACTTTTTCACTGTACATAATTAATTATCTCCTTTCTCTACACCCTCATATAAAGGTGACATATCTCTTAATCTTTGTATAATCGGAGGAAGTACCTCTACTACGTAGTCAACATCCTCCACTGTTGTTTCATCGCCTACACTGAGTCTTAGCGAACCGTGAGCAATTTCGTGAGGTAAACCGATTGCAATAAGAACGTGTGACGGATCAAGCGAGCCTGACGCACAAGCACTTCCGCTTGACGCCGCAACACCTTTCATATCAAGCATCATCAATATTGATTCTCCCTCAACATATTGGAATGAGAAGTTTACGTTATTGCAAAGTCTGCCCTCGTCCTCAGGGCCATTAAGACGGCAATAAGGAATATTCTTTCTGATACCATCAATCAATCTGTTACGCATTTTCTTTGCGTGTTCGATATTTTCATCAAGGTTTTCCGTTGCAAGCTCAAGTGCCTTTGCAAGGCCTGCTATGCCTGCAAGATTTTCCGTTGCGGCTCTCTTTCCTCTTTCCTGTCCTCCGCCGTGAATAAGGTTGTCTATTCTTATACCGTTTCTGATGTACAACATTCCGACACCCTTAGGACCATGGAACTTATGTGCAGAAAGCGAAAGCAAGTCAACGCCTAAATCCTGCAAATCTATCTTCATATGTCCGATAGCCTGTACTGCGTCCGTATGGAAAATAACTCTGTGTTTCTTTGCAATTTCCGCAATTTCCTTAATTGGCTCAACTGTTCCGATTTCATTGTTAGCCGTCATTATTGAAATAAGTATTGTATTGTCCTTTATAGCGTCCTCAACAGCTTTCGGACTTACAAAACCGTATTCGTCAACATCAAGATAAGTAACTTCAAAGCCATGCTTTTCAAGATATTCGCAAGTGCTTAAAATTGCGTGATGTTCGATTTTGCTTGTTATAATGTGGTTGCCCTTCGACTTGTTTGCAAGTGCAATACCTTTTATCGCCCAGTTGTCAGCCTCGCAACCGGAACCCGTAAAATAAATTTCGTTTACGTTTTTTGCATTAAGGCTTTTTGCAACGCTCTCTCTAAGCTTATAAAGTGCCTGTTCGGCATCTCTGCCTATTTTATAGAATTTCGATGACGCATTGCCGTATATATCTGTATAATATGGCATCATTGCATCAAGAACTTCTTTTTTAAGACTTGTAGTAGCATTGTTGTCCATGTATACTGAATTCATTAAAATCATCTCCTGTATTAAAATTGAACATTTGAATAACTGTTCAAACATATTTTACTTTATATTTCCTACTTTGTCAATAGGTTTTGTAGAATTTCTTTCTTTTATTCTATACAAAATTTATGTCTGTTTTACATCATTGCTTTATTTAATATTCCAATTTTATTTATTGCTATACTTCTTATTTTAAGATATAATATATATTAACAATGTAATTTTGAGGAGATAAAAATGAACATTACCGGTATTATAACAGAATACAATATTTTTCACAACGGACACAAATATCAAATTGACGAAATAAAAAAACATTCGGACGCAGTGATTGCCGTAATGAGCGGCAGTTTTGTACAGCGTGGCGACGTTGCGATAACGGATAAATGGTCACGTGCAAAAATGGCACTTTCGGGCGGTGTTGACCTTGTTATTGAACTTCCTGTATGTTATGCGTTAAATGCCGCACCGAATTTTGCGACAGGCGGTATTAATATTTTAAACGCACTCGGTGTTGTCAACAACATTTGTTTCGGCTCTGAATCAGGCAGTATCGATGAACTTATGTCTGCCGCAGAATTGCTTGAAAACGAAAACAGCGAAATATCCGAAAAAATAAAAAAATACGTTATGGGCGGTATGAGTTATCCAAACGCGCTCACAAAGGCATATTCCGCACTTATCCCGTCAGATATATTGTCTGAGCCAAACAACATTCTTGCAACGGAATATATTCGTGCATTAATCCGCTCTGACAGCAAAATCAAGCCTATGACCGTCAAACGTCACAAAGCAGGCTATCACGACAGAAATTTGTATCAAAATATCGCAAGTGCTACAAAACTTCGTGAAATGAAAAGAAACAATGAAAATATAAATGACTTTATACCATATAAATTAGAAGATATTAATTGTGACATTCCGTACGACATATCGAATTTGGACAGTGCAATCATTTCAAAATTACGTCTTATGACCGCTGAAGATTTGCAAAATATCAGTGAAGTTACAGAGGGGATTGAAAACAGAATTTTAAGCAGTGCAAATATGTCATACAGTTTTGAAACCCTTGTCGAAAACGTGAAAAACAAGCGATACACCACAAGCAAAATCAGACGTATGATAATCTCGGCTTTGATAGGCTTTACAAAGGATATATACTCCCCTATGCCACAGTATATCCGTATTCTCGGTATGAATAAGGTCGGTATGACGATTTTAAAACAGGCAAAAGACACCTGCAAAGTTCCGATAATTACAAAAACAGCCGACTTTAAAGAACAAAGTCCGCAATTTAATCTTGATGTGCGTGCCACAAATATAGCAATGCTATGCAATCCCATACCGACGCACCGTATCGGCAATGCGGATTTAAAGAAATCTCCTATTATAATGAAATAAAAATATTTTTTTCTTGCATTTGAACGCATTTTTTTAATATTTTTTAATTTTTTTGTAAAATACCCTTGCACAGTATGTTAAATTCTGATAAAATATATGTAATGGTTACGAAAAATTTGTAATAATATTTACGAATGTTATTCGTTTAAATATTATTCTATAATCGAAAGGATTGATATTTAATAATGGATAGAACTATACTCATTATTGAGGACGAACAGAAAATTAATGATATTCTTGCATTTTCACTTGGCAAAGACGGTTATAAGACTTTGTCTGCATTTGACGGTGTAAAAGGTCTTGAAATGGCACTTAAAGAAAACCCTGACCTAATTTTACTTGACGTAATGCTACCCGGAATGGACGGTTTTGAAGTATGTCGAAAAGTTCGTGAAAAATCACAAGTTCCTATTATTATGCTTACTGCCCGTGAAGACGAAGTTGACAAAGTTTTAGGTCTTGAGCTTGGTGCGGACGACTACATAACAAAGCCGTATTCAATGCGTGAACTTACCGCAAGAGTTAAAGCCAATCTAAGAAGAAGTGCGGCACAGCCTGTTGTTGAGGAAGAACCTGAAAATCAAAATACAATTAATTCGGGTGAGCTTTCAATCAATGTTGAAAGATACGAAGTTGCTAAGAACGGTGAAATTATCGACATAACACTTCGCGAATTTGAACTTCTTAAATTCCTTGCCATGCAGCCGGATAAGATTTTTTCTCGTGAGAAATTGCTTGAAAATGTATGGGGTTACGAATATTACGGAGATGTTCGTACTGTCGATGTTACGGTAAGACGTCTTAGAGAAAAAATCGAAGATGATCCGAGTATGCCTAAATACATTATCACAAAACGTGGCGTAGGCTACTATTTCAACAAATAATATTGAACTCATACACCCGAAACATTAATTTGTTTTGGGTGTTTTGTAGTATTTAAGTATTTATTATAGAAAGGTTTTTATTTTATGTTTAAAAGTATACGTTGGAAAATAACAGTTATATTTGTACTTCTTGTACTCGCCACGGAATTATTCATAGGCGGTTTCAATATTTTAGGCGTTATGAAACATTATCACGATGATTTTTCAAACAGCATTAATGAGGTATTCACCGAAGATATTAAAAACGACCTCCTTGCCGCTGCAAACGAAATAAGTATTCCTGCCGAAAGTACGGATACATCTATTGTTATAGAAGAAAATTCCCAAAGCAATATTAATTTAATCAACAATATCCTATCTTCCCACTCAGGCAAACTCGGAATTACATCATCAAGATATTACAATATTGTTGACGGTTCATCGGGCGAGATTTTATTTTCATCAAACGGCTCTACAACCACCGACGCAACTCCGTCACTTATGAATGCCCTAAACGGTACGGAATCGAAAGAAACAAAGCTTACTCAAAGCTATATGGACTACGCATTTCCGTTACACAACGGTGACGCGGTAAAGTATGTTATATACATCAAAGACACTTGCCAAATGCAAAACAGCGTAACTCACAGTATGGTGACAATTCTTTTGATTTTATTGTTGGTATCTCTTATTATATCATCAATCGCGGGAAGTATTATTTCAAAGTCTATCACCGACCCTATCAAACAGCTTTCGGTACAGGCAAAAAAACTTGCGGCAGGTGATATAAACGCACTTCAAAAATCAGATTCAAAAGATGAAATTGCCGACCTTACAAACTCGCTTATCAATCTTGCTCACACAAGAAAGCAGTCCTCCGACCAAGCAAAAGGCGAAAAAATTAAGGTTGAAACCATTCTTCAAAATATGAATGACGGCATTATCGCATTTGACTTAAAAGGCAATCTTATCCATTTTAACCGTGAAGCAAAAAAACTTCTTAACCGCCAGTATCTTGACGATATTAGATTTGACCGTTTCTTTAAAGAAATCAATGCAAACATCACGCTTGGTGATTTGCTTTATATGAATCCCGACGGTTCTGTCGAACGTGAAATCAAGCTTGCAAACCAATATTTACGTTTAAACTTTGCACCGTTCAAAGCTGATAACAAAGTCGGCGGTATCATTGTCGTTATACACGATGTTACAAAGCAGGAAAAACTTGAGCAGTCACGTCGTGACTTTGTTGCGAACGTGTCGCACGAACTTCGTACACCGCTTACAACAATCAAGTCTTACTCCGAAACACTTGCCGATATGCCCGATGTTGACAGAGAATTGCAAGTACGTTTTCTTGACGTTATCGCATCCGAATCTGACAGAATGGCAAGAATTATAAGCGACCTGCTTACCCTATCGGAGCTTGACGAAAACCAAACATTCACAAAACCGCCGGAGCCGATCGACATTCGTCAAATGCTTGAATCAATCGTTGAGCGTATGTCGCTTACGGCAAAGAAGAAAAATCAGACTTTGACATATCACCCTATTAATGAAGTGCCTGTTATATCCGGCGATCACGACGGTTTGGAACGCGTTATTATAAATATCGTCAGCAACGCAATGAAATACACACGCGAGGGCGGTACTATCGAAGTATATTCAAGCAAGGTTTATAACGACATTTGTATCAAAGTAGCCGATAACGGTATCGGAATACAAGAAGATAAACTTCCGCACATTTTCGACCGTTTCTACCGTGTAGACAAGGCACGTTCGCGTGACACAGGCGGTACAGGTCTTGGTCTTGCCATCGCAAAACAAACGCTTGAATCATCATTTAACGGTAAGATTAAAATATCAAGTGAATTCCACAAAGGAACTGAAGTAACTATCACTATTCCTGTCAGTGAATAAGGAGGCTTGTTGAAGTGAAACGTTTTCCTATAAAAGTTATTTTACTTTCATTGTTTATAGTAATAAACCTGACCGTTATTTGTACATTCCCCACTTCTATGTCCGATAACGATTCTGAAGAGGTTGTAAACAATCTTGTTACTTTTTTGAACAAAAACGATATAAACGTTTCTCCGACAATTATCGATAAAGAAACAAAAAAAGTTTCTTCTGCCACACTGCAAAATTTTATTGAAGACAGAGATGCTTTTGCAAAAAATATTTTAGGAGCAAAAAAAGAAGTAACAAAAAACGGTGAAACATACACAGCAAATGAAAATCAAGTTATTTTTGACGGCAATAAGTTTTCTTTTGTACCGAAAACACCTGTTGCATTGTCCGAAACGCACGGCATAGATGCGGTTAATGCCTCAAAGAAAGGTAAAAAAATCGCCGCTTATTACGGTTTCGACAGTCAAAACGCTTTGATTGTTTCATCTGATGACAACGGAAAATATCATATTTTTATGACTTACACAATAGAAAATTTACCTGTCTTTAATGACTATATGACATTTGATATAACTTCCGACGGTCTTATGGGTTTTAGCGGTGTATGGTTTACGCAAAATTCACTCGGCGAATATCGCAACGCAAAAAGCGTTGCCGACGCTCTGCTTGAATTTTCGGCAAGTAAAGATAAGCCCAACGGAAAAATCGAAATAAGCGATATTACACTCGGATATAATATCGTTGATTTTGACACCTCCCCTACCGAACTTCAGCCCGTATGGAGAATAACATTGAAAGACGGCTCAAAATATTATATAAACGCATAAAAAATGCACATCTGACAGATGTGCATTTTCTTTATTATTACTCAAACAAAATATCTTTCTTCTCTAACAATTCATCATTTTCAAGAACATCTTTTTCAAACTTTTCAACACCCAAGCGGTCTATCGCAACGCCAAGACGTTCTTTTGGATTAGCGTTAAGTTTAAACCAAATCATTGTCTTTTCAAGTATCGGTGCAATTTCGTCTTCCGAAACGAACTTTGAAAGCGGTGTACCCATTCTTGATTTTTTACCCCATGTACCGCCTACATATATTTGATAAACGACTTCATTATGCGGTTTCACTGCCTTAAACGGACATTTGCTTTCACTGCACACTCCGCAAGTCTTACAGACATTTTCATCTATAACCATTTTACCGTCAACAAGTTTAGCGGCTTTTGACGGACATGATTTTTCAATCATACAAACCTTACAGCCTTTGCAATTTTCCGAATTGTACTTAGGTATTCTGTGACCTTCGATACCAAAATCGTTCAACGCAGGCTTTACGCAACTGTTCGGACAGCCGCCTATACCGATTTTAAACTTATGCGGCAATTTTATATCAGCCCAGCCTATGTAATATTCATCATAAAGTTTTGCGGCAAGTGCGTGAGTGTCATAATTGCCGTAAACACAAGTTGTACCTTTACATGATGTAATCGGGCGGATTTTATTTCCCGTTCCGCCGAATTTAAGTCCGTGACTTTCGGCATAATCAATCGCGTCTTGTACGTTTTCATAAGGAATACCCTGAATTTCAAGCCCAAGACGTGTTGTAGGAATTACTTTACCGTTACCGAATTTACTTGATATTTCCGATACGGTTTTCAAATCGTCCGGAGAAAATACAGTTCCGCGCGGTACAATTCTTCCCGAAAAATTTTCAGTACCTCTGTTAATCAAAAAGCCTTTTCCCTTTACCTCCGCTATCTGTGCAGGTTTCAATTTTGCCATACAAACACCTCTCTCATTTTCTCTTATAAAATTACAATAATTTTATCACGGCACAAATTTCTTGTCAATCAATATTCGGCTTAATCTAAATTTTTTCCATAGAAAAAGCATAGTTGATAATTATTTTCCAAATTATCTCTATGCTTTTTTTACTATTTCACTTTTATATTAACCGTTGCATTTGTTCCTATAATATTTTCAAGCGGTATATCGGAATTTACCAACTTTATCTTAATCGGTATAAGCTGAGTTGTTTTTGTGTATGTACCGGAAGTTGAGAAACTTGTTGTCTGTCCCGTAAGTGCATTATTTGTAATGCTGTTCACCTGCGTTACAATGCCCTCAAATTTTTGTGAACCGTATGCGTCAAGCGTTACTTTGACCGACTGACCTTCTTTTATTTTGGTTATATCCGTTTCTTCGATATTCGCACCGATATACATATCGTATGTATTTGCCACATAACCCATAACATCGGTTGTAAGAACATAGTCACCCCTCTCGGCGTCAACTTCTATGAACTTTCCGTTTGACGGCGATTTAATATACGGACCGCCGTCCACACGTCCCAATATCTCGCCTGACTCAACGTATTTGCCGACATAGGCATTAAACTTAAGTACCTGTGTCTTTTAAATCTCCGTTAGCCTTGTCAAATCGTTTAAATTCAAAATTCTGCGAATTAAATGCTCTTGTTACAAGCATACCTTCTATATTTTCACGGCTGACCAAGTTAAGCTTATCAACAAGTTTTTGCATGAGCGTCATTTTAGGCATTGCCACAAGGAATATAAACACTATCAAAATCACTATTACCGACAGTGAAACAATGATTATCCACGAAAGCTCCTTACTGTTTTCAAGAGCCTTAACAGCACCGCCGACGCCCAAAATCGGTGCATAAAACACCATCCTGATAATAAGCATAACAAGCAAATTTTGAATTTGCGTAATATCGTTTGTCGTACGCGTTATAAGTGACGCGGTAGAGAATTTATCAAATTCGGCATTTGAGAACAGTTCCACCTTTTTATACACGTCTTTTCGCATATCTCTCGAAACCTTAGCCGCAACATTTGCCGCAAGATAGCCGACAAATACAGATACCACAGTACCCAATAATGTCACGCCTATCATTTTCAAACCGTACTTAGCTATAAGCGGAATACTTCCGCCCATAACACCGTCATTAACAATATCAGACATATAATCGGGAAGTGCCAAATCACACATTGCCTGTATAAAAAGCATTACAACCGCTACTATAAGCCAGAGATAATACTGTTTCATATAATAGAAAACTTTACTCAATTATTTTCTCCGCCTCCTGTTTTCTTGCTCAATTCATCTATCGTTGCACTCAACACCTCCCTAAATTCAAACATCTTTTTTATAGCCTCTCGAAATTCGTCTATATCAATTTTCTCAAACACTTTATTTTTCAACAACACAAATTCCTGCGTTGTAATTTCAAAAACCTTTTCGCCTTTGTCCGTTAAGTTTATCATCACGTTACGTCTGTTTACTTTATCGTTCACACGTTCGATATATCCCTTGTTTTCGCACGTTCTAAGATGTTTTGAAAGTGCCTGTGCCGACGCAGGAAACTTTTTTACAATATCCGACACATACACAACATCCGAATTTTGAGCCATATTTTTGTACATCCAAAGAACCGCATATTCCGATCTTGTTATGTCGTTTGTCAAAACTTTTGTAAAATCTATTCGCTTATTAGGATCAAATATACTTATAAATTTTTGTATTTCTTCATCCATTTAATCATTAACCCCCTTAACAATTAGTTGTCTTAATATATTATAGACTTTCACTCCGTAATTGTCAATGCTGTTTACTGAATATTTTATGGTTTTGATAAAAAAAATAACAGCACATCAAAAGTGCTGTTATTTTCATAATTTTTTAGTGTTTGCCGTGGCATTTACCTGCCATGGCACAGTTGCTGCAACCGCAGCCGCAGGAGGATTTGCCCTTCTTTTTATCTTTTATCATCTTATTGATAATAAGTACAACTACCGCAATAAGTACAATACACACAATTATTGTAGATAAATTATTCATTAACCATGTCATTTTAAAACCCTCCTTATATTATTTGTCTTATATTGTTTTACGCCGATACTGATCTTTGAGTCTTTAAAGTGTTTGATTCTTTATAAGGCTTAAACAGCATATAGCAGATAAATGCAATTACTGCGATTGCAAATATAAGACCGATTACGTTTACACTGCCTGTAACAAGCAAACCTATTTGATAAATTACAAGTGCGATTGCGTAAGCGAATACACACTGATAGCCGATTGCGAATGCAGTCCACTTAGCGTTATTCATTTCACGCTTGATAGCTCCCATTGCGGCGAAACAAGGTGCACAAAGCAGGTTGAATACAAGGAATGAATATCCGCTGATTGGGATAAAGTTCTGAGCCATATTCTGATAAACAGTACCGTCGCCCGCACCGTAAAGAATACCCAATGTACCAACGATATTTTCCTTAGCAACAAGCCCTGTAATTGATGCAACTGTTGCTTGCCAGTTACCCCAGCCAAGAGGAGCAAATATCCAAGAAATTGCTTTACCGATTGTTGCAAGAATTGAGTAGTCGATTTGGTCTTCTGTAAGCATTGTGAATGCTCCGTCTACAAAACCGAAGTATGTTGTAAACCATACAAGGATTGTTGAAAGAAGAATAATTGTTCCGGCTTTCTTAATGAATGACCAGCCTCTTTCCCACATTGAACGAAGTAGGTTTATAACTGTAGGCATATGGTATGCAGGAAGTTCCATAACGAACGGAGCAGGATCGCCCGCAAACATCTTTGTCTTCTTTAGCATAATACCCGAAATGATAATTGCAGCCATACCGATGAAGTATGCTGATGTAGCAACCCAAGCCGAACCGCCGAAGATAGCACCGGCAATCATTGCGATAAACGGAGTCTTAGCACCGCAAGGTATAAATGTTGTTGTAATTATAGTCATTTTTCTGTCACGGTCATTTTCGATAGTTCTCGACGCCATAATACCCGGAACACCGCAGCCTGTACCGATAAGAATAGGGATAAATGATTTACCCGAAAGACCGAACTTACGGAATACTCTATCCAATACGAATGCAATACGAGCCATATAACCGCAAGATTCAAGGAATGCAAGCAAGATGAACAATACAAGCATTTGTGGTACGAAACCAAGTACGGCACCGACACCGGCAACTATACCGTCAAGGATAAGTCCCTTTAGCCAGTCTGCACAGTTGATTGCGTCAAGTCCGTTTTCAACAAGTACAGGGATACCCGGTACCCATAAACCGTAATCGGCAGGATCAGGTTCTGCACATTCGTACTTATCATAAACGCCAACCGAGTCAAGAAGATCATCATATGTAGCAGTATCTTCTTCATCAGCCATTGTTTCTTCATCGACTACTGTATATTCGATTTCATCAATGTTTTTTACATCTTCAACAAATGCAGCAAGTTCTGTCTTAGCAACTTCAGGATCAAAATCTTCTGATTCTGTATCAAGTGCCTCTGCAACTGCGTCTGTATCAATACCCTGTTCGCTTGCAGCGTCAATATAACCGTTTACTATATCTGACGCACTTGTGAATTCGTCAGCAGCCTCTGTGTAAGCAGATGAACCGATACCGAATAAATGCCAGCCGTCACCGAACAATCCGTCGTTTGCCCAGTCTGTGGCACTTGAACCTACTGTTACCATTGCTATGTAATATACAAGGAACATTACAACTGCGAATATCGGAAGTCCCAACCATCTGTTTGTAACAATTCGGTCAATCTTATCAGATGATGAAAGCTTACCAGCACTCTTCTTTTTATAACAGCCCTTAATAAGTTCTGCTATGTAAACATATCTGTCGTTTGTTATGATACTTTCTGCGTCATCGTCAAGTTCATCCTCTGCCGCTTTAATATCATTTTCAATATGTGACAATTTTTCCTGCGGAATATTAAGTTGTGCAAGCACCTTTTCGTCACGTTCAAAAATCTTTATTGCATACCATCTCTGTTGTTCTTCCGGCATATCGTGAAGAACAGCCTCTTCGATATGTGCTATTGCGTGTTCAACAGGCCCCGAGAACTCGTGCTTTGGAATTGTCTTACCGTTTTTAGCGGCTGAAACAGCTTCTTCGGCAGCTTCCATAATACCTGTACCCTTTAGAGCAGATATTTCAACAACTTTACATCCAAGCTGACGGGATAGTTCCTGAATATTAATCTTATCGCCGTTTTTCTTGACAATATCCATCATATTGACTGCGATAACAACCGGAATACCCAATTCTGTAAGCTGAGTTGTAAGATACAAGTTTCTTTCAAGGTTTGTACCGTCTACAATATTAAGTATTGCGTCTGGTCTTTCGCCGATAAGATAATTTCTTGCAACAACTTCTTCCAATGTATATGGAGAAAGTGAATAAATACCCGGAAGGTCAGTGATGACAACACCGTCATGTTTCTTTAATTTACCTTCTTTTTTCTCGACCGTAACACCCGGCCAGTTACCTACGAATTGATTAGAACCTGTAAGAGCATTAAATAGTGTTGTCTTACCGCAGTTCGGGTTACCCGCAAGGGCAATTCTTACATTCATTCTTAAATTCCTCTCTTTCACAATTTAATTCAGTACATTAATGAATATACCAAAATTATTCAACTTCAATCATTTCTGCATCGGCTTTTCTTAATGAAAGCTCATAACCTCTTACTGTGACCTCAATCGGATCACCAAGCGGTGCAACCTTACGAATATGCACTTCAGCACCTCTTGTGATACCCATATCCATAATTCTGCGTTTTACCGCACCTTCACCGTGCAATTTGACTACCTTTACAGTATCGCCGATTGCTGCCTGTTTAAGTGTTTTCATTTGCGCTGTACCTCCCTTTAATTAAATCATAATTTTTTGTGCCAGTTCGTTGCTGATTGCAACTCTGGTTTCTTTTACATTTACAATTACGTTTCCGCCAAGTTTACTGATTATCTTGACGTGTCCTCCAACAACAAACCCAAGATTTTCAAGATGTTTTTTTACTTCCGGCTTTCCGCCAATCTTTTTAATTATGTTGTCTTCATCAACATCTACCAGTGTTAAAGGCATCATAAATTTACCTCCGTTCTGGTTAGCATTCGTATAAATAAAAACTAACCCCAAGAATATAGTTTTTGGTTAGCACTTTCTAACCATTAGTTAGTTTATCAAAACTAACCTTTCTTGTCAAGTGTATATGTCATATCTTTTTTACGCGTCAACTTTAAAAATTGTTGTTCACTTTGCACAAAATGTTGTATCCCGCCTTATTTTTGCTCATTTTTTATTCGTCCCTAAAATTTGTTAGCCTAATCTTACTGTTTTAAACTAAAAAAATATCGGAATTTTTTTAAAAATATTCAATATATTTTTTGACAATCGCAATTTATTGTGATATAATATCTTTACTACTACAATATGTACACATTTTCACACAGAAAGGTGTTAAACTATGATAATCAAAGAGTCGGCCGAAAACTATTTGGAGGCCATACTTATGTTAAAGAACAAAAATGGTTATGTTCGCAGTATTGATGTTGCTCATCATCTTAACTTCACAAAGCCGAGCGTATCCGTTGCAATGAAATCCTTTCGTGAAGAAGGCTATGTTACCGTTGATACCGACGGCAATATCACTCTTACCGACAAAGGTATGGAGATTGCTCAAAAAATCTATGAACGTCACCAGGTTATTGCTAAGGCTCTTATCGCCCTCGGTGTCGATGAAGAAACTGCGTATGATGACAGTTGTAAAATAGAGCATGATTTAAGTGATATTACTTTTCAGAAAATCAAAGAATATTTTCTTAGTCACACAAATGAAAATATATGATTTGTTTTAGCAATATTATCTAAATTATTTTGTCTTTTATCTGCTTATTAATATACTTCGACAATTCTCATACCAATATAGTATGAATCGTTGACAAAAGTATGTTTAATATGGTATAATCAACGTGGTTAGAAACAGCTAACCATGCAGTAAAAACTTACTTTTAGCTAACTTTTTGCTAACTGTAAAACACTATCAGTTCACAACTGTTTACAAAACAGTTGAATATATTATGGGAGGTCAAAACAAATGACAGATTTCGAACAATGGAAAGGATTTGAACAAGGTAAATGGTGCGATGATATCGACACTCGTGATTTCATCCAGAAGAACTACACACCATACGACGGCGACGAGTCATTCCTTGCAGGTCCAACAGACGCAACAAACAAGCTATGGGGTAAACTTCAAGAGCTTCAGAAGCAAGAAAGAGCTAAGGGCGGCGTACTTGATATGGATACTCATATCGTTACCGGTATCAACGCTCATAAGCCAGGATATATTGACGAAAGCATGAAAGACCTTGAAAAGATAGTAGGTCTACAGACAGACAAGCCTCTTAAGCGTGCATTTATGCCTTTCGGCGGTATTAAGATGGCAGAAGAAGCTTGCAGCACATACGGTTATGAGCCGGACCCTGAACTTCACAAGATTTTCACTCAGTATCACAAGACACATAACCAAGGTGTTTTTGATGTATACACACCTGAAATGCGTGCAGTTCGTAAGAACAAGATTATTACAGGTCTACCTGACACATACGGCCGTGGCAGAATCGTAGGCGACTATCGTAGAGTTGCTCTTTACGGTATTGATATGCTTATCGCAAAGAAACAAGAAGATTTCGTTGAATGCCAAAGTGAATCAATGTTTGAAGATGAAATTCGTCAACGTGAAGAAATCACAATGCAAATCAACGCTCTTAAAGAAATGAAGACAATGGCTGAATCATACGGATTCGATATTTCAAAGCCTGCTAAGGACGCAAGAGAAGCTTGCCAATGGCTATACTTCGGTTATCTTGCAGCTATCAAGACACAGAACGGTGCTGCAATGAGTGTTGGTAGAGTATCAACATTCCTTGATATTTATATCCAACGTGACCTTGACAACGGTACTCTAACAGAAGAAGAAGCTCAAGAACTTATCGACCATATGGTTATGAAGTTCCGTATGGTTAAGTTCGCTCGTATCCCATCATACAACGAACTATTCTCAGGTGACCCGGTTTGGGCTACACTTAATGTTGGCGGTAAAGGTGTTGACGGCAGATCAATGGTTACAAAGAATGACTTTCGTTTCCTTCACACATTGGAAAACATGGGTCCTTCACCTGAACCAAACCTAACAGTTCTTTACTCATCAAAGCTTCCTGAAGCATTCAAGCGTTATGCTGCAGCTATTTCAGTTCGTACAAGCTCAATTCAATACGAAAACGATGACGTTATGCGTGTTACTTGGGGTGACGACTACGCTATCTGCTGCTGCGTATCTGCAACACAGACAGGTAAAGAAATGCAATTCTTCGGTGCAAGAGCTAACCTTGCTAAGTGTCTTCTATACGCTATCAACGGTGGTATGGACGCAAGAACAAAGGTACAAGTCGGCCCTGAATACAGACCAATCACTTCTGAATATCTTGATTATGATGAAGTTCTTGACAAGTATGACAAGATGATGGATTGGCTTGCAAGAGTTTATGTACGTACACTAAACGTAATTCACTACATGCACGACAAGTATTACTATGAAGCAGCTGAAATGGCTCTTATCGATACAGATGTACGTCGTACATTCGCAACAGGTATCGCAGGTTTCTCACACGTTGTTGACTCACTTTCAGCTATTAAGTACGCTAAGGTTAAGACAGTTCGTGACGAAAACGGCATTGTAGTTGACTTTGAAACAGAAGGCGACTTCCCTCGTTATGGTAACGATGATGACCGTGCTGACGAAATCGCAGTATGGCTACTAAAGACATTTATGGCTAAGATTAAGAAGTGCCACACATATCGTAACTCAGAGCCTACAACATCAATCCTTACAATCACATCAAACGTTGTTTACGGTAAGGCTACTGCATCACTTCCTGACGGACGTAAAGCAGGTGAACCACTTTCACCGGGTGCTAACCCATCATACGGTGCAGAACAAAACGGTTTGGTTGCATCACTTAACTCAGTTGCTAAATTGCCATATGAGTATGCTCTTGACGGTATTTCAAATACACAAACAATTAACCCTGACGCTCTTGGTCACGAAGAATCAGAACAGGTTACAAACCTTGTAAACGTTCTTAACGGTTACTTTGATCAAGGTGCTCACCACCTAAACGTTAACGTATTCGGTAAAGAAAAGCTTATCGACGCTATGGAACATCCTGAAAAAGAAGAATACGCTAACTTTACAATCCGTGTATCAGGTTACGCAGTTAAGTTTATTGACCTTACTCGTGAGCAACAGCTTGACGTTATCTCAAGAACTTGTCACGCATCAATGTAATTTGATATGATAGGACACATTCATTCAACTGAAAGTTTTGGTGCCGCTGACGGACCCGGCGTAAGATTTATAGTCTTTATGCAAGGTTGTCATATGCGGTGCCGCTACTGTCATAATCCGGATACCTGGAAAATGGACGGCGGAGATGAAGTAACTGCCGATGAGATTTTAAAACGTGCATTGCGTTTTAAACCTTATTGGGGTAAAGACGGCGGTATTACCATAAGCGGCGGCGAACCGTTATTACAAATTGATTTTGTAATTGAATTGTTCAAAAAAGCTAAAGAGCTTGGTATTAATACTTGTATTGATACTGCCGGTAATCCTTTCACAAAGGAAGAACCTTTCTTCAGCAAGTTTGAAGAACTTATGAAATATACCGATTTACTGCTTCTTGATTTGAAAGAAATCAACCCTACCCGCCATAAAGACCTAACAGGTTTTGATAATTCAAATATTATCGAAATGGCAAAGTATCTTTCTGAAATCAATAAGCCTGTTTGGATAAGACACGTTCTTGTTCCCGAACACAGCGATTTTGATGAAGATTTAGACGCTTTGGGTGATTTTATTGATACACTTTCAAATGTAGACCGTGTAGAGATTTTACCTTATCATACACTTGGTAAATTCAAGTGGGAGAACTTAGGTATTCCTTACACTTTGGAAAGTATATCTCCCCCATCTGCCGAACGCATTGAAAATGCTAAACAGCGAATTCACGCAGGTATCAGAAAACAGTAATATATAAGACGGAGCATATGCTCCGTCTTTTTTTGTTGGTATTGTTGTTAATTATAACACTCCAAACTTTTACGCATGCAAAAAGCCGTACAGCTTTAATCTGTACGGCTCATATTTAGCTATAAATTCAATTATTTAATAACTCTGACTCTTATAACAGCGTCAATTTGATTTAGCTTTTCAATAGCTTCTGCAGGGATTGCGTGGTCAGTATTGATGATTGTATATGCAAGCTCACCCTTTGACTTATTAATCATATCTGAGATATTCACACTTGAAAGTGCCTCTGTAAACTTAGCGATAACATTCGGAATATTTTTATGCGCAATAGCAATTCTTCCGATATTGTCTTCAGGAAGTGAACAATTCGGGAAGTTTACCGAATTTAGGATATTACCGTTTTCAAGGTAATCAGCCAATTCCTGAGCAGCCATAACTGCACAGTTATCTTCCGATTCGGCAGTGGACGCACCAAGGTGAGGAATGTTTATAATACCCGGTTGGTTGACTGTTTCACTGTCAGCAAAGTCAACAACGTACTTAGCAACCTTACCGTCAGCCAAAGCCTTTTTAATATCCGCATTATTTACAAGACCGCCTCTTGCAAAGTTAAGAATTATAACACCGTCTTTCATTTGTGCGATTGTTTCGGCGTTAATTGTATTTCTTGTTGAATCCATTAGCGGAACGTGAATTGTTATGTAATCTGCCGCCGCATAAACTTCTTCAGGGCTGTTAGCCTTTTTAACGTGTCTTGAAAGTTTTAAAGCAGAGTCAACCGACAAATAAGGGTCATATCCGATAACTTCCATACCCAAAGCATAAGCCGCATTTGCAACAAGAATACCGATAGCACCCAAACCGATTATACCAAGAGTCTTGCCCTTAATTTCGCAGCCTGCGAAGTTTGACTTACCCTTTTCAACCTGCTTGTCAACGTCATCGCCGGTAAGTGTATTTGCCCAAGCGACACCGCCGATAACATCTCTTGATGCCAACAACATACCTGCAATAACCAATTCCTTAACAGCATTTGCGTTTGCACCCGGAGTATTGAATACTACGATACCCTTTTCACTGCACTTGTCAATCGGAATATTGTTTGTTCCCGCACCTGCTCTTGCAACTGCCTTTAGTGATTCAGGCAATTCCATATCGTGCATTTTAAAACTTCTAAGAATGATACCGTCTGCGTCAACATTGGCATCATCAGTTATTTTATAATTATCGTTAAGCTGGTCAAGACCACATTTAGCTATCTTATTAAGTGTCAATATATTGAACATTGTCTAATCTCCTTTTCATTTATATAAAACACCCGAATAGCTTCGGGTGTAATATAATTACATATTCTCTGACTCGAATTTCTTCATAAATTCGACTAATTTCTCTACTCCCTCTACAGGCATAGCATTGTAAATGCTTGCTCTCATACCGCCGACTGTTCTGTGGCCCTTTAGGTTTACAAAACCGGCAGCTTTTGCCTCTGCAACGAACTTAGCATCAAGTTCTTCATTACCTGTTACAAACGGTGCGTTCATAAGTGAACGATCCTCCGGAACTACTGTACCCTTGAACATCTTTGATGAATCAAGATAATCATAAAGAATTTTAGCTTTCTTTTCGTTGATTTCCTGAAGTGCCTTAACTCCGCCTTGTTCCTTTATCCATTCAAGAACAAGCTTTAGTACATATATTCCGTATGTCGGAGGAGTATTGTACATTGAGCCGTTGTCGGCATGTGTCTTATAGTCAAGCATTGTAGGAGTAATATCCATTGCGTCGCCTATAAGGTCCTCACGAACGATTACAAGTGTTACACCTGCAGGGCCAAGATTTTTCTGTGCTCCGGCAAACAGTAAACCGAACTTTGAAACGTCGATTTCCTCTGACATTACGCATGATGAAATATCTGCGATAAGAGGAACGTCGCACTGTGGAAGTTCTGTATATCTTGTTCCGTAAATTGTGTTGTTGTAGCAGATATAGAAGTAATCTGCATCGCTTGAAAATGTTGATTTATCAAGCTTTGGTATGTATGAAAAAGTTTTATCGGCAGAAGATGCAACTCTGTTGACTGTAATGTATCTTTCAGCCTCGGCAGCTGCTTTCTTCGCCCACTGACCTGTTATAACATAATCAGCTTTCTTATTCTTGGACGCAAGATTTAGCGGAATCATAGCAAATTGTGTTGAACCGCCGCCTTGCAAGAACAATACTTTGTAATTATCAGGAACGTGCATAAGTTCTCTTACAAGAGCTTCAGCACTGTCGATAATATCTTGATAGTCCTTAGATCGGTGGCTCATTTCCATAACGGACATACCGCTTGTACCGTACTCCAGCATTTCAGTTTGCGCCTTCTTCAATACTTCCTCAGGCAGCATTGATGGTCCGGCTGAAAAGTTATAAACTCTACTCATTTTTTTAGCCTCCAATATATATAATATACATATTATTATATATCAAAATTCCCTTTCCGTCAATACATATTGACCAAACTCCGATAAAAATTTAACATAATTTCTCTTTATTTTTACATCACTTTGTATAATTTTCTATTGCACTTGCGATTGCCCACGCAATTTTTGACTGATATTCGTCACTTGCAAGTTTTTTCTCCTCGTCCGGATTTGACAAAAAACCACATTCTACAAGTATTGCGGGCATAGGCGGATTTTTCATTAAAAATAATCGTTCATCTGCGGTCTTTACCGCGTGCATTTCCGCCCCCGTCACCTCGCTCATTTTATTTTGAATACTTTTTGCAAGCCTCTCGATTTCGGGGTGATTTTTGTCGTAAAATATGTGCAGACCGCTCACTTTTTGGTCACCGAACGAATTCATATGTATGCTCACAAAAATATCTGCGTGACTGTTTTTCATAATATCTAACCGTTTGTTCATATCCGATACTTTCATTTTGCGAATAGTCTCGGCATTTTCGTCCTGTAAACCGCTGTCGCCGCTGCGTGTTAAAATCACTTCAAAGCCTTTGCTTTCAAGCACTTCCTGCAATTTCTGAACAATCGCAAGATTAATGTCCTTTTCCACCACTCCGCTCACACCCACCGCCCCACCGTCAGGCTCGCCATGTCCGGCGTCAAGCACAACCTTTATATCGGAACTTGAAAAGGTCTGTAACGTTTCATAATGTTTTATACCTATACCAATCGCAATACCCACAACCGCAAATAATACCGCTATCACAATATGTTTTCTTGTAAATATCATACTACCCCTCACCTTTCAAGTAAGAATAATACATTAATATGTGATAAACGGCATTGTTATACACAAAAACAGAGCAGACAAAACATTTCTATGCTTTATCTGCTCACATATTATTTTCCTTCCAAAACGTCTTGAAAAGTTATTTTAGACATTTCATCTGCCAAAACTTTTTGTACTTTGTACAGCTTACGCTGAACTTTACATATGCCGTTATTTTTGCACGACTCGGGATTTTCCATACATTTATTTATCGCAATTTTGCCGTCTATCGTTTCAATCACGTCTTTAAGAGTTATCTCCGACGGCTTTTTATTCAAAACATATCCGCCGTTTACACCTCTGTACGATTTAATTATTCCGGCTTGAACGATTTTTCGTAAAATTTTTAAAGTAAACCTATACGGAATATCGTTTTTTTCGGCAATCGCTTTTGCCTCTATCTGTCTGTTTTCATCAGCCAACATAGCAATAATTCTAAGTGCATAATCTGCCTCTCTCGTTATTTTCATTGCTTTTCTGCCCCCTGTCTGCTCTCCATAATTTCTAATATTTCCATAGCATACGAACGCGGAGTACGGCCGTGTATAACCTTGATTTTGTAATCGCAGTTATCATAAAACGGTTTTCTGTCGTCAAATCTTTTTTTGATGTTTTCAATGCTGTCCTGCTTTAAAAGCGGTCTTGTTTTTCTTGCTTCTTCAAGACGTTCCCGTATAACCGAAAAATCGGGCGACAGATTAAAAATAACACCTGTTTTTCTGAGATTTTCTATATTCTGTTCATTTAGTACAACGCCGCCGCCTGTTGCGATAACAACATTTTTCATTTCAGCCGCTTTTTTTATAACTTCACATTCAGTTTTTCTGAAATATTCTTCTCCGCACTTATCGAAAATTTCATTAATTGTAATTCCCTCTTGTTCCACAATCATATCGTCCGTATCAACAAGATTATACTTTGAAATTTCAGAAATAGCCTTGCTTATTTCGGTTTTACCCGTAGCCATAAAACCTGTAAGCACTATATTCATCTTCCGAAAACCTCCTTTTTGATTCTCTCACCTATATCGTCAGGAAGTTTTGTATCTGTAAATAATTCATATGCAATAATTCCTTGATATATTAGCATACCAAGTCCGTTTAGAATTTTTGCACCGCGTTTTTCCGCCTCTTGCAAAAACAATGTTTTGTCGGGATTGTATATCATATCGACCGCCGCCGTATTTTCGTTTATAAACGATAAATCGTTGATTTCTTCAATATTTTCAATCGGCATTACGTTTTCCTGCGGTTCCATACCTGCCGATGTTGTATTTATGACTATATCAAATTCAAGCTTATCTATTTCAGTATTAACCTCAAATCCCGTACTCTTCAAAATATCCTCTGCAAGCGTCTTAGCCTTGCTCTTAGTTCTGTTCACAACAGTTATGCTTTTCGGCTTATTGTCAATTAATCTTATAAGCGTAGGACGCACCACACCGCCTGCACCTATTATAAGTATTCTGCTGTTTTCGATTTCAATACCCGCTTTTGTAAGTGCCATACAAAAGCCGTCTGCGTCTGTATTATAGCCGTATAATTTACCGTCCCTGTTTACTACCGTATTTACGGAGCCAAGCTTTTTTGCACCGTCCGTTACAACGTCTATGTACTTCATAACTTCAACTTTATGCGGTGCTGTGACGTTAATTCCGCTTATTCCGAGTGCTCTCATACCGCCTATTGCGTCCTTCAAATCTTCGGGTTTTACGCACCATGCTCCGTAAACATAGTTGTTATGTACGGTTTCGGATATGAAGTTGTGCATATTAGGTGAAAACGTATGCTCAACAGGATATCCGATTATTCCAAGCTGTTTTGTGTGTCCGTTTATTTCAAACATTATTTTATCTCCATTCATAAAGTATATATGGTATTATACCATAATTATATGAATTTGAATAGACTATTTTTTCGATTTAGACCTAAAAATAATCGACACCAAGAAACCGAACACAAGTGCCGCCGCAATACCGCCCGACGCTGCAGTTAAACCGCCTGTGAATATTCCCAAAAAGCCTTTTTCCGAAACGGCTTTTTCCACGCCTTTGCAAAGATTATATCCAAAACCGGTCAGCGGAACAGTTGCACCGGCTCCTGCAAAATCAACCAACGGCTGATATATTTTTATAAGCTGTAAAAATACACCGACCACAACAAACGTAACCAAAATTCTTGCCGGAGTCAATTTGGTTTTATCTATCAAAATCTGACCAACCGCACATATAAGACCGCCTACTATAAATGCCTTTAAATAGTCCATTATTCTCCCTCCTAAATTTCTATCGCAACTGCGTGAGCGATTGCCGGAATACTCTCGCCCTGTTCTATAATCATAGGATTCATCAACGCACCGGTCGCCATAACAAGCACCTTACTCAGATTATGTCTTTTAAGTTCTCTGTACACATATCCGCAAAAAACACTGCTGCAGCAACCGCAACCGCTGCCACCTGCGTGAACGTCCTGTCCCTCAATATCGAAAATCATTTTACCGCAGTCCTTATGCTTTGTTCGTATGTCAAAGCCTTCTTTCAGCATTAGCTCCACAAGAATATCCGAGCCGACAACACCCAAATCACCCGTAAGTATCATATCGTAATAATCGGGAGTTCTGTGTGTGTCGTTAAAATGTGCGATAAGCGTATCAATCGCCGCCGGTGCCATAGCCGCACCCATATTGCTTATATCCGTTACGCCTTTGTCTATTACTTTTCCCGTTGTGACGTGCGTTATTTTCGGACCTGTTCCCTTTGATGACAATATCGCACACCCTGCACCCGTAACGGTCCATTGTGCCGACGGTGTACGCTGACCGCCGTATTCAAGCGGATTTCTGAACTGAATTTCCGACGAACAAAAATGGCTTGAAGTAAGGCACATTGCATAATCCGCAAAGCCGGCACTGACAATCATACTTCCTATTGACATACTCTCAGTCATAGTTGAACACGCACCGTACAATCCCAAAAACGGTATATCAAAATCTCTGACGCTGTAATGTGCACCCACGCACTGATTCAGCAAATCACCGGCAAGAATGTAATCTATATCGCTTTGTTGTAATTTTGCTTTTTCAAGTGCTAAAAGTGCGGTCTTTTTTTGGAGCATACTCTCCGATTTTTCCCACGACTTTTCACCTAAAGTATCGTCGTCAAGTATTACGTCAAATGTACTTTTAAGCGGTCCTTTTCCCTCTTTTTGACCCACTGTCGAGGCGGTTTCTATTATTATCGGCGGATTGTCAAACGTAACAGTCTGCCGTCCGAGTCTGTTATTCATATTATCATCTCCTTGTTTGTTAGTTTTCGTAAAAATACTTAATTTTATGCACAAAAAAATACACCTCTTAACATAGGTGTATTTTTGTTTGTCACCGATATTTTTTATACAGGATTGATTACCGACAATGCCGAATGTTCTTTGACGAAATGTTCTTCAAAACGTTTTTGAACATCTTCAAAAGTTATTGTCTTATACACATCATAGAAATTGAAATAATCAATATCCATAAACAACATCTGTAAAAATGTCACTGCATAATCTTCTACATCATTCTGTGAACGGATATATTCGCCCCAAACAACCTTTTTAATTCTCTCAAAATCTTCTTTTGAAAGACCGTTCTTTCTTGTTTCTTCAACTTCGTTTATAACCGCCTCATACACTGCCTTAGGGTCACTGCTTTCACCGTCTATTGATGAATACGCATAATCGGGCTGCATTGTGTATTCAAGCGAAAATCTGTTGTTTATAAGTCCTTTTTCGTAAAGGCTCTTATAAAACTTTGAACTTCTTCCGAAAAGCATTTTTAAAATAATATTCGTTTCTATACTTTTCTTTAAAAGCTCATCACCGCCGAAACCGTTATTTGTATCTTTAAAACCTGTCATAAACAACGGCATTGCAACGCTCAAACTTTGTTCTGCGTACTGTTTTGCCACTTCATCAGGCTCTGTCGGATATACCTTTTTAATCTTTTCTTCAAACGGCTCATTCTTCTTTACACCGTTTTCAATAACTTTAGAAATCTTAACCGGGTCAACATTTCCGACAACAACTATCGACATATTTGACAAGTTATAAAATGTATCGTAGCACTTATACAAATATTCAGGCGTTATATGGCTTATACTTTCAACCGTACCTGCAATTTCTTTTTTGACAGGGTGTTCCTTGTACAGGCAGTTCAAGAAATTAAAGAACAACTTCCAGCTTCCGCTGTCGTCATACATTCTTATTTCCTGTCCGATAATACCCTGTTCCTTTTGTACGCTTTCCTCCGTAAAATACGGACTTTGAACATAGTCCATAAGCGTTTCGATATTTTCTTCGATATTAGACGTTGCCGAGAACAGATACGCCGTTATATTAAATGATGTAAACGCATTTGCATTGCCGCCGTACTTTGAAAATTTATCAAATACATTACTGCCGTCCGGCTGGTCGAACATTTTATGTTCAAGATAATGTGCTATACCGTCAGGCACTTCCGTTAGCTCACTCTCACCCGGTACGACAAACTTTGAATCGACAGAGCCGTATCTTGTACCGAATATTGCATACGTTTTGCTGTAATCTTTTTTAGGAATTATATATATTCCGAGTCCTGAAGAATGTGTTGTGTAATACAGTTCCTCACCTGTTTTGTCATTTTTTCTGTACTGCAATTCCATTACGCATCCTCCTTTCCCGTTAAGAAATACACTGTTTCAAGTTTAACGTTTTTAAACACTCTTGCGGCGTCCTCCATCGTTATCTTGCTTATCTTTTCTTTAAGCGTGTCTATATCATAATCAGTTCCGACTATTTTCTGCCCCAAATAGAATGACTGCAACATATCTTGGTCGTCCTTGTATGATTCAAGCGAATTTATAATCGCATTAATGCTTGACTCATATTCAAGCTGTGATATTTCTCCGTTTTTAACATTCTCAAGCTGAACAAGTATTTCATCATATGCCTTTTGGAAATTCTTAAATTCAATACCTGCGTTTACAAACAAAGCGCCTTTGTTTTTATCAAGACTGCCCGAAGCATAATAGCACAAGCTAAGCTTTTCACGCACATTGTTAAACAACTTCGAGTGAGCGCCGCCGCCGAATATACTGTTTGCAACCATCAATGCGGGATAATCGCTGTCTGTAGGCTTTATGCCTGTTGAAAATCCCATACAAAGTTTGCCTTGTACAACGTCCATTTTATCAGTAACGTTTTTAACTTCGTTCTTCGGAACATATATTTCCGTCTTAGGAATATCCGCATTCTTAAACGCAATTTTGCCTGTGTATTTCTTTATCTTTTCGGCAAGTGCATTTGCGTCCGCATCACCGCATATATAAATATCAATAACAGATGATGTAATAATATTCTCATAATGCTTTTTCAAATTGTCGGCAGTTATTTTATCAATACCCTCTTGTGTACCTAGTTTTGAAATTGCATAATTTTCACCCTCAAACATTGTTTCGATACAGCGTTCTACAGCATACTGACGCTTATCGTTCATCATTGCCATTATTCTGTCTTTTGCGTTTTTCTTTTCCTGTTCGACAATTTCATCGCTGAATGAAGTTGATTCAAACATTATTGAAAGCATAAGGTCAATAACGCTGTCACAAAGTTTTTCACCGTTCGGTGCATATTTATCGGAAATCGTTTCAAATGCAACGTGCAAAATATGGTCGTCACCGCGTTTTAAAACTCCGACGCCGACTCCGGCACCGTACAGATTCTCAAGATACTTTGAAATTGCCTCACTGTCACTGCAAAGTCTGCAGCCTCTTTTAAGCACATAAGGCAAAAGTGCGTTAAGCGACGATTCTTCTTCGTTTAAATCTCTGTGAATATATACGTCAATCGTAGTTGTTTTCAACTTCGTCATAGGTATATAATACAGATTTATATTTGAATTTATATTAATACTTTCCATTCCGTTTCTCCTTTACTGTTTTTAATATATTTTACCCCAAAATAAACCATATGTCAATCATCGAAAATCCTCAAAAATTACATCTATGATGTGATTTTTAGAACTGTCAACGAACTTAAACATAGCTTTCTATATCTCTTAATGTCATATCTCGGTGCAGTGCAAGATTAATTCCGTTTGCAACGGTTTTAGCCGTTCTTTCGATTACGAGGTCAATATCCTTTGTCGTAACCATAAGCGGTGCAAGCTCTTTTGGTATTTCAACCTTTGATATTGTTGCGGCGTCTATAACGGTCGGTACACCTATCGCAATCACCTTTGCACCAATCGTTTCTTCATTAAGACATTCTCTGTTATTTCCCACGCCGGCACCCGGTTGAATACCTGTATCCGATATTTGTACAGTGGTCGAAACACGTCTTATATCCGCCGCCGCCATTGCGTCAACGGCGATAATAAGATTCGGTTTCACCTTTTCGCTTACCGCCTTGATAATCTCCGCAGTTTCAATGCCTGTTGTTCCGAGAACTCCGGGTATCAACGCACATACACCGCTTATATTATCATCAAAAAAATCTTTCATATTCTGTTTTATATGATGTGTCACCAACAGCCTTGACACCACTTCCGTACCGAGTGCGTCAGGCGTTATGTCACGGTTTCCGAGTCCTACGACAAGTGTAAGGCTGTCACTTTTTATATTGGCCATTTTACGAATTTCCTCCGAAATAAGAGTGCATACCCTTTCGTATATATCAATACTGTATTTCAAATTCGGCGACTCAATCGTTATATAATTGCCTATCGCCTTGCCGAGTGCCTTACTTCCGTTTTCGTTTGTTATTTCTATATTCGTAACGGTTATTCCGTCCTCTGTACGCACATCGGATATAACACCGTCTATTTCCGTTACATTTTTCGCCTCACGTCTGCTGAGTTCGTGTGCCTCCACCGCCAGGTCTGTTCTTATATTCTGCATTTATACAATCTCCTTTTTTCATCTATCTTTTGAAAAAACAGAGAGTATTATACAAAAAAGAGCGATACGGTTGTATCGCTCATCTTTTCGATTATTTTCCAAGTGCATTGTCTATGTCTGTTTTTAGTTTATCCTTGTCACTGCACTTAAATTCAATAGCCGAGATATTATTTGATGTATCAAGCATAATAAGTGCCGGAGTTTGGTCTTTTACCAATGAGAAGTTTTCAAGTGCCTCAGGATTTTCGTCAACATTTACAAGTTGAAAGTTGATTTTGTCCTTATATTCGTTTTCAAGTTCAGTGTACATTGTGTTTGTTGCGTCAAAGTTATCGTCCGCATTTGCCACAAAGTACATAAATGTAGGAGTTACCTTTTCTGTGCTTTCTGTTTGTGCCGTGTCTGTGCCTGAATTATTTGTACTTCCGCAGCCTGCAATCATTCCGACTGCCATAACGGCTGACATTGCCAATGCTATAATTTTCTTTTTACTCATCATCATTCTCACCTTTCAATTTATCTTTCATTATATCTAAAGCACGATTTGCTATTTTATTATAGCGTTCGGCTTTATTTCTTATTCTTTCGTTAAGTCCGTCTATAATGCCGAAATTCGCATTCATAGGCTGGAACTTTGTATTTGCAGAATTTGAAATATAAAGCGGTAATGCACCGATACAAGTTTTTGAATCCGGTTCAAACATATCTTTTCCGTTAAGCATAGCCGCCATATTATATCCGGCAAGTATTCCGCTTGACGCCGACTCAACATAACCTTCGACACCCGTTATCTGTCCCGCAAAAAATACTTTCGGGTACTTCTCCATTTGATAATACTTATTTAAAAGCGTCGGAGAATTTATATAAGTGTTTCTGTGCATAACTCCGTAACGCACAAATTCGGCATTTTCAAGTCCCGGAATCATTGAGAACACGCGTTTTTGCTCTCCCCATTTCAAATTCGTCTGAAAACCGACAAGGTTATAGAGCGTACCCTCTTTATTATCCTGTCTTAGCTGAACAACCGCATATGCGTCGTCCTTGCCAGTCTTTGGATTGACAAGACCGACAGGTTTTAACGGTCCGAACACAAGCGTCTGTTCACCTCTTTTTGCCATAACCTCGACAGGCATACAGCCCTCGAAAACCTTTTGATTTTCAAATTCTTTAAGCGGTGCTGTTTCAGCCGTGATAAGCTCGTTATAAAAAGCGGTATATTCCTCTTTTGTCATCGGACAGTTGATATAATCGGCAGTACCTTTATCGTATCTTGCCGCTTTGAAAACTTTGTCTTTGTCAATACTTTCTTCCGTCACAATCGGTGCGGCTGCGTCATAAAAGTACAATTCGTCCGAACCTGTAATTTTCTTTATTTCATCAGCAAGTCCGTCCGAAGTAAGCGGACCTGTTGCGATTATTGTATATTCATCGGGATTGATTTCCGTAACTTCTTCATTAAATACGGTTACACGCGGATGATTTTTAATTTTTTCCGTTATATGCTTTGCAAAAACATCTCTGTCAACCGCCAAAGCACCGCCCGCGGGTACACGGCTTATATCAGCCGCCTCCATCATAACCGAATCAAACATACGCATTTCTTCTTTTAAAAGACCACACGCATTTTCAATTCTGTCAGCCTTCAAAGAGTTTGAACACACAAGTTCCGCAAAATTTTCATTTGAATGTGCCGGTGAATACTTTACCGGTTTCATTTCGTAAAGGTCAACGTCAATTCCCTGCTTTACAAGCTGCCATACCGCCTCACAACCGGCAAGTCCGGCTCCTATAACTTTTACTTTCACTTCTTTTCGTCCTTTAACTTTCTCTCATATTTACAATCTTCGTTATAGCAGAAAATCTTACCGTTTCTGCCTTGCTTTTTAAGGAGCAAGCCGCCGCACTGCGGACAAGCCTCGTCCTTAACAGGCATATCCCATACCATAAAGTCACACTTCGGCGAATGTTCACAACCGTAGTAAACCTTACCTCTCCTTGACTTTTTAACAAGTATTTCACCGCCGCACTTAGGGCATTTCGCACCTGTTTCTTCACGGATAGCCTTTGTATTTTTACATTCGGGATAACCCGGACAAGCCAAGAATTTACCGAATTTACTCAGCTTGTACACCATTTTTCTTCCGCACTTTTCACATACGACATCCGATTCTTCGTCTTTAATCTGAATTTTTTCGATGTTCTTCTGTGCCTTTTCAAGTGTATCCTTAAATGACGGATAAAAATCGTTAATCAGCTTTTTCCAATTCAATTCGCCTTCTTCAACGCTGTCAAGCTCTTTTTCCATATCAGCCGTAAATTCAACGTCCACAATATCCGAAAAGTTATTTTTCATAATTTCCGACGTAACAAATCCAAGCTCTGTCGGAACAAGCTGTTTCTTACTTCTTACGACATATCCTCTTGACACGATTGTTGAAATGGTCGGTGCGTACGTTGACGGTCTGCCTATGCCGTTTTCTTCAAGCTCCTTGATAAGCGTAGCGTCCGAATATCTTGCGGGAGGTTGAGTAAAGTGTTGCTTTTCCTCCGAACTTTTAAGTGTAACGGTTTGATTTTCTTCAAGGTTAGGAAGCATTTTTTCTTTCTTTTCCTTGTTGTCCGTTGACTCAACGTACACCGTCATATAACCCTTAAACTTTATGTTTGAACCGCTTGCCTTAAATGTATGACCGTTTGCGTCAATAGTTACCTGCATTGTGTCATATACCGCACTTGTCATCTGACTTGCGGCAAATCGTTCCCAAATAAGCTTATAAAGTCTGTATTGGTCGTTTGTAAGTTTATCCTTAATATCAATCGGCTTTATGTTTATTGAAGTCGGTCTGATAGCCTCATGGGCGTCCTGTGCATTCTTTTTTGTCTTGTATTGCTTTGCCTTTACATATTCGCTTCCGTAATTTTCGGTCAAATATGCAACCGCCTCTTTTTGTGCGTCGTCGGCAATTCTTAGCGAATCTGTTCTCATATACGTTATAAGACCTATCGTTCCTATCTTTCCACCGAGGTTAATACCTTCGTAAAGAGTTTGTGCAATCTGCATTGTTTTTGCCGCTTGGAAATTATACTTTCTTGACGCGTCCTGCTGCAGAGTACTTGTCGTAAACGGCGGTTGAGGATTACGCTTTTGCTGACCTCTTTTAACCTTTTCTATAACAAAATCGGCATTTGCTATTGCGTCCGAAACTTTCTTTGTTTCTTCGGCATTGTTTAGCTTTACTTCTTTGCCCTTTTCACCGTAATATTTTGCATTAAAATCCTTTTTACTTTTCGGATCATGCAAAACCGTTTCGATTGACCAATATTCCTGAGGAGTAAAGTTTTCGATTTCTTCTTCCCTGTCACATATAAGCTTTGTCGCAACAGACTGTACACGACCGGCACTAAGTCCTCTTTTAACCTTTTCCCAAAGAATAGGACTGATTGTATAACCCACAATTCTGTCAAGCACACGTCTTGCCTGTTGTGCGTCAACAAGGTCCATATCAATCTTTCTCGGCTGTTTTATGGCCGCCTTAACGGCTGTTTTTGTAATTTCGTTAAACGTTACACGGCAATTTGACTCGGGGTCTATTTTAAGTGCCTCCGCCAAATGCCAGCTTATTGCCTCACCCTCGCGGTCCGGGTCAGTTGCGAGATAAACTACATCGGCTTTTTTAGCCTCTTTTTTCAGTTGTGTAAGCAGCTGTCCTTTACCGCGTATTGTTATATATTTCGGTGTGTAATCATTTTCAAAGTCTATACCCATTTGACTTTTCGGAAGGTCGATTATATGCCCCATAGACGCCATAACTGTATAGTCCTTGCCAAGATATTTTTTTATTGTCCCCGCTTTTGCCGGTGACTCCACTATTAACAGCTTTTTCGTTGCCATATAATTTCCTCCGTATCTATAATTTCAGTTGATATTTACTTCCGGGAAGTTTCTTAACCAATCCCTTGACTTCAAGCATTATAAGCTTTGTATTTATTTCGCTTACGTTTCTTTTCAGTTCTCTTGAAATTTCATCTATCTGCATATCGCTTTTCTTTAATATATCTATTATCTGTTTTTCAAATTCATTCAGTTTGCTGTATTTACTGTCATCAACAGTTTTTTGTATCGGCTCACTTTTTACCTTTTTAGGTATAACTTTTTCGGCATATGGATATTCGCTTATTATATCCGCTGCGCCGTTTATCAGTTTTGCACCCTGTTGAATGATTTTGTTCGTTCCCAAGGAATTTGTATCTGTAATATTTCTCGGTACCGCAAATACATCTCTGTCATTTTCAAGTGCATATTTTGCTGTTATAAGCGCGCCGCTCTTTTCCGGTGCTTCCGTTACGAGTATTCCGCGTGACAGTCCGGCTATAATTCTGTTCCTTGCAGGAAAATGATTTCTTACAGGCGGTGTACCGGGTGCGTATTCTGATATTATACAACCTTTTTCGGTAATTGCTTTGACAAGTTCAACATTTTCCGACGGATACACTATATCAAGTCCGCTGCCGACAACACCGACTGCCACTCCGCCGACATCAAGCGTTGCCCACGCACCGACCGTATCAATACCTCTTGCCAGTCCGCCGACAGTCACCACACCGTATTGTGCCAATTCGCGGCATATCCTGTCCGTCACAACACGTCCGTATTCCGACGAATTTCGTGTACCCACAACGCCTATTGTAAGCACCTTATCAAGCTCCAACACCTTGCCCTGTACATACAAGACATACGGCGGACTTGATATATTCTTTAATATTTGCGGATAGCTTTCACTGTCGTAAACCAATATTTTCTGATTTAATTTTGCGGTTTGTTCAAGTATTTTTTCTGCTTTGGATAAATCCTTGTCTGCAAGACTTGATTTTATTTTGTCACTCAAACCGTATATATTATTGAAGTTTTTTGAAAAATATATTTCTTCAACAGTTTTAAAATACTCTAAAAGCACTTTAATTTTTGATGGCGTAACACCGTATTTAGTTGTAAGCCATAACCAATAAAGTATATGTTCCATCAATCCACCACCTAAAATACATATGTTACATTACTACAAATCTCAAAAATTGTCAAGACCTTTGGCGAACAAGTTCGTACATTAATATTGCCGCCGCAACTCCCGCATTTAGCGATTCGGCTTTCCCCAAAATCGGAATTTTAACGCATTGACACATTTTCTGAACATCTTCCGATATTCCGTTTGCCTCATTTCCTACTATTATAATAGTAGGTTTTTTCATATCCGCACTGCGGTAATCTATTGTATTGTCACCAAGTGCACCGCCGATAAGCTGAAAACCGCTGTTTTTGTATTCGCTGAGTTTTTCATATGACACACCTGTCACAACTTTCATATTAAAAAACGAACCCATACTTGAACGCACCGTTTTCGGACTGTATAAATCAACGCACCCATCCGACAACAACACTCCGTCAAATCCTGCCGCATCAGCCGTTCTGATTATCGTTCCGAGATTACCCGGGTCATTTATACAGTCGCAATATATATACGATTTTTCCGTGTTTGGTGTAAAATCGGTTTCATCTTCGATTTTCACAACCGCAAGTATGCCCTGCGGTGCTTTTGTATCGCACATTTTCATAAATACGTCGTCTTGTACCTTGTATAATGAAATATCTTTCGGATATTTGAATTTTTCGTTTTCAAAAAAACTGTCCGATACATATAGTGCCGTTATCTCCCTTTCGGAATTTAATGCGTCCGATACCGATTTTATTCCTTCTATTGTATACTCACCGTATTTCTGCCTTGATTTTTTCTGCGACAGCGATTTTACATATTTGCATTTATTGTTTGATGAAGAAGTAATCTCTAACATAAATCATTTCCTTATCTATTCTATATAAGTATTTTCAACTAATTATATACCCTTTTTTTGAAATTGGCAACAATTAATTTAAGTAACAAAAAAAATTCGTGCAACGTATTATACCATAAGAACTTTTAAGGAGATGATTTTAGTGGAAACAAATGTACTGTTCGCGCTGTCGCTGACGGTTATGGCAGGACTTGCAACCGGAATCGGCAGTATAATAGCATTGTTTGCAAAAACCACAAATACAAAATTTCTCGCCGGCTCGCTCGGATTTTCAGCCGGAGTAATGATATACGTTTCAATGATTGAAATTTTTCAGAAGTCACGCACATATATCGCGTCAGCTACAAATGACACTGTGGGATATTATATCGCGGTAGTATCATTCTTTGTCGGAATACTTCTTATCGGACTTATAGACTACTTTGTGCCGTCAACAGAGGGTGATATAGGTAATCTGACCGAAAACGAAACCCGCTCGATTGCCCTAAAACGTATGGGATTTATGACAGCCCTCGCAATCGGCATACATAACTTCCCCGAAGGCCTCGCAACCTTCACCTCCGCCCTAAAAGACCCCCATCTTGGGCTTGCCATAGCTGTCGCCATAGCAATCCATAATATTCCGGAAGGAATTGCTACGTCTGTACCGATATACTACTCAACAGGCAGCAGAAAAAGAGCATTTATAGTATCGTTTTTTTCGGGTATTACGGAACCTTTAGGTGCTATAATCGGTTATTTAATTTTACGTCCGTTTTTCAACGATGTCGTATTCGGTATTTTATTCGGAATAATTGCCGGAATTATGGTATTTATTTCAATAGAAGAACTTTTACCGATGGCACGTGAATATGAAAAAAGCAAAGTCACTATTATAGGCGTCATACTCGGTATGGCAATAATAGCGCTCAGCTTACTTTTATTTCTATAAATTTTACACAATATATAAACAATAGTTATTTTAAAAAAATATATACTATAACAGTTTGAAAAGAAAAATTCTATACTATAAAATACAAATTGGTGAATGCTATGAGCTATAATATTGGACTAAGGCTACGCAATTTACGCAAAACTGCACAGATGTTGAAATGGAAAGATATATCGCTTGATTAAAACAGCTTTGTCCCTTAGTGATACAGACTAAACGGAGTACAGATTTTTGTACTCCGTTTCTTTTATTATATTCGCGTGCTTGGACTAAATTGTCAAAGTGAAATTAGTGTTTTGACAGACACTTCCTCATACTTTCTTGTTTTTCGTGCATTATTTTTTACACACATTTACCAATGCAGCGATACTAATAATAATAGCAATAATACTGATAATTAACGTTAATATTTGCATAAATCTGTTTGCATAATCCTGCTTGATATATAATAACACTGTACAGAGCGGTTTTACCCTCTACTACGGTTACTTTTTGGTTAGTTTAAACAATATATTGCCGTTATTAGTGAGATAACGGATGTTGTTAGGCTGACCTTTTTTCGATTATATCAAGCATTGGTCTTGTACTCCCTTCTTTAATACTTAGGTTCATTTCCTTACCTTGTATTTATATTACAACATATTGTCAATATTTTTCAAATTTTTGTTGATTTTTTTATTATTGTGCCTACTCTCACACTATCACCGCCTTTCAATAAATTTGAATATCAAAAAAGCACGTCCGCAAACGTGCTTAATTTTTTCGTTTTTTTAACACATAATCTTCAAAGTCTTTTGACAATCTCAAATTATATTTTTCCACATAATACGCAATATCAGAACGCCATTCATATTTACCATCCGTCATAAATGTCAATTCTTCGTTTATAGTTTTTCCTGTAAATATGTCTTTTGCACGTCCAGCCGCACTTGCTATACATTTTCCTTGCTTTAAATATTCTACAATTTGTTGCTGTCCTGTAAAATGATTATTACCTATATGGTGTTTTATATAATTTGAATTTATGTATAAATCTTTTGAACTACATACCTGTTTCATTTCATATCACTTCCTTTTAGGCTCAAAAACTCTCCACTCTCCATTATTTGAATTGGGTGTATCTCCTATTGTCATTGTACCATCTGGCATTACCCATACAACATTCGAGGGAGCTATTACTTTTACATTTAATTGTTCTGCTAAACTCATTGCTGTAGTAGCTCCATCGGCTCCAGTTTCACAATATATTAATCTTATATTTCCACCTTGATATAATCCACTACTTTTTAGTATTTCAGCAAATTCGCGTACTGTATAGTATAATTCTTTGCCACTTTTATCAAAATATGCAAAGCCTGTTTTATCTCCGTGTATAACCACGTCTTCAAATCCTTTAATAGGTTTTATCATTTTTGAATTATTGTACAAGCTATCCGATGAATTAACAAATCTAATTGATAAAGGCTCCGCTTTTATTATACCACGTTTTTCAGCATTTGCAACATATTTTAACGCATTTTTCTGTTCGTCCGACAAACTGTTTTTCCATTCATCAAACGTCATATTGCCGTCAACCTTATAATTTTCACCAGTGAGCGGATCGCGTGCAATACGACTCGTCAAATTCACGTCTGCCATAATCGTAACGCACCGACAACGTGGGTGTATCGGTGGGAAGTTTTCGTCCTCAACGGCTTTGTCGGTATCAAACACGCTACCGTCAAGACTTCCGCACCTGTCACACGTCAATTCAGACAGTGCCGCAACAAAACGATACTGTTTTATACCTATTTCCTCATACGCCATCTTTTGACCTTGGTTCATAAAATGCGCCGTTTCGCTCCTCACAAGAGTTTCGGCTGATGTTCGTATTCCCCCCGGTGCAGTATCTTTGACGTAATCAATCAGCTTGTCGGTCATACGGCTTACACTGTGACCGCTGATTATACCGTCCTCAATCGTCTGTCCGACTGCCTGTATAAATCTGTTGTTATGTATCCACACTCTCTCGCTGTAGTTGTGACCGTGCCACGGCTCACTTAACACTTTATTAACCGCTCTTTGCGGAATTAGTGAAAAATCAATACCGCAGTTTAAACCTTGTGCGGTATCAAAAATATTCGTATAATACGCCGTCTTTACCGCACTGTCATACAGTTTCTTTTGTTCCTTTATAGCCTCGTTTGCAACGTGCCTAAAGTAAATATATACATTCTTCGCTTTTGCCCGCCGCTACTGCGTCATCAATCGCCTTGCCCTCATCGTCTGTCAGCGGTGTTGAAGTTTTTGGGTCTGTCGGTGGTGTTGTGTCTGTGTTTGGCTCTGCCATAATTAAATCATTTCTTTCTGAAAAATTGTATAAAAATAAAACCTTTTTATGTCTTGTTTAGGACAATGCTTAACCCTGCACGGGAGATAATCGGATCACCATTCCTTTCTTCTATGTGTATGTTGTGCCTATTCTCACACTATCACCGCCTTTCAATGTATCAAAAAAGCACGTCTAACAACGTGCTTTTAATATATGTTTTATAAATTCATCAGGCAACTCTGCATTATATTTTTCAACATAATATATTAATTCATTGCTCCATATGTACTTGTTATCACCTAAAACGCAATTTTCATACGATATGGTATCACCCGTAAATATATCGTGCAAAATATCTGTACGCACAAAGATAGATGTTCCCTTTTTTAAATAGTCTAATATTGTTTTCTTGTTTGCACATTCAACATCAGATATATTGTTATGTAAACTTTCTGAACAACTATTACACCCGCTTAACTCTTTAAAACCTATAAGTTGCATAATCTATCACTTCCTTTTTGGTACAAACATTTTCCATTCACCAGTTTCGTTCTTTTGCAATGCGTCTTGTATGTCATTCGCAACACACATATCACCATTCGGAAATACATTAACCACTTCCGTAGGTGCTAATACTTTAACCCCTAATTCATTTGCGATATATTGTGGTACAATTCCCTCGCCTGCACCCACTTCACAAGCTATAAGTCGAATATTACCGCCCTTATAATCGGGGTTTTGCTTTAATATATCAACAAACTCTTTTGCTGAAACATTGCTTTCGTCGCCATTCATATCTTTAAACACTAAACTGTATCTATCTCCGTGACATACAATGTCCTCGTATCCCTTTAGTTGCTTTATATTTTTTGAATTTATATACAACATATCGTTTTTGTTTAAGTATTTTTGCGAAGCCTGTGCAACATCTTTATCTACCTTTATTATACCACGTTTTTCACTATTTGCAACATATTTTAACGCATTTTTCTGTTCGTCCGACAGACTGTTTTTCCATTCGTCAAACGTCATACTTCCGTCAACTTTGTAATTTTCGCCCGTAAGCGGATCGCGTGCAATACGACTTGTCAAATTCACGTCTGCCATAATCGTAACGCACCGACAACGCGGGTGTATCGGTGGGAAGTTTTCGCCCTCAACGGCTTTGTCGGTATCAAACACGCTACCGTCAAGATTACCGCAGGTGTCACACGTTAATTCAGACAGTGCCGCAACAAAACGATACTGCTTTATGCCTATTTCCTCATATGCCATTCTCTGCCCTTGATTCATAAAATGCGCCGTTTCACTCCTCACAAGAGTTTCGGCTGATGTTCGTATTCCACCCGGTGCAGTATCTTTGACGTAATCAATCAGCTTATCAGTCATACGGCTTACACTGTGACCGCTGATTATACCGTCCTCAATCGTTTGTCCGACTGCCTGTATAAATCTGTCGTTATGTATCCACACTCTCTCGCTGTAGTTGTGACCGTGCCACGGCTCACTTAACACTTTATTAACCGCCTTTTGCGGTACAAGTGAAAAATCAATACCGCAGTTTAAACCTTGTGCAGTATCAAATATGTTTGTATAATAAGCCGTCTTTACCGCACTGTCATACAGTTTCTTTTGTTCCTTTATAGCCTCATTCGCAACGTGTCTGAAATAGATGTACACATTACGTTTCAATCCCTCTAATCGGCTAATTCTCGCACCGTATGCCTGTGCATTTATGCGGTTTAGAATTTCCTTTTTGACTGTCTTGTCGTCTGTTTCGTCGTACAGTTCAAGTAGTTCTTCGTACTGTTTGTCGCTGTCGGCTATACTCATCAGCCGACGTGCCTCTTTTTCGGGTATATCGGTTGAAATATAGGCTTTAAACGTTTTCTCAATGTCATTGTTTACATTCTTGATTCAAATTCCTCAATGCGATAATTTGAGAATATCAATCCGCCTGTTTCGCCCCATTCGCCCAAGCCGTAAATTCTGTTGCCCTAATGAAAGAACGTAATTTAAAACAGATTGATATAGTAAGATTGGCAGAGCCTTATTGCAAAGAAAATAATACGAGATTAGGCAGAAACGATATAAGTCAATATGTGGCGGGTAAATCAGAACCTGGACAACATAAACTATATATATTAGGTAAAGCGTTAAATGTAAGTGAAGCATGGCTTATGGGATATGACGTTCCAATGCAAGCTGAATCACCTGCCCCATCAAACACATATCCGTTAGATGATATAAAGTTTGTAAATGTTCCTGTTATTGGTTCTGTTGCAGCCGGAACGGTTTGTCTTGCCGATAATGAAATTATCTGGTATGAACCGACAGACTACGATGACGTAAAAGACGGACAAGAGTACAGATATTTAACAGTTAAGGGCGACAGTATGTATCCGAAGTTTGAAGAAGGTGACCTTGTACTTGTCAGATGTCAGTCGTCGGTAGACAGTGGCAGTTATGCCGTGGTATTGATTGATGATGAAGAAGGCGTTATTAAGAAAATCGTATACGGTCCTAATTTTATTGAATTACATTCGATAAATCTGATGTACCCTGTCAGACGTTTTGAAAATGAAAATGTTTTGCGTATTTGGGTTTTTGGATTGGTTCGGTCAATAAAAAGAAAACTGTAGATAAGATTGAATTTAAGGAGATTGATATTATAGACATCATTAAATATTACGGCAGTGATGAAACCAAAACAGAGTTTATCAATCACGACAGTGAGCCGTTAATGGCGGTAATTGCACACGACCGCTCCTTACGGAGCACATGAGTTGGAATTATATAGAAAAAACTGTTCATACATTTTTACATTGTGGTCATACTGTCCAAAAATCATGTGAGTTGAAATAAAAAAGCATCAAAATCTTCAAAAAATCGCTTTTAGGGATTTACAAAACTAAAAAAAGCATATAGTATAAGAGTTTAATTAGTTACACATTGCTTATGTGCTCTCTGGGAGTAGTCATTCCACCATACGGAAAAAGACGAAACCTGAGAGCTTTTTTTATACTTAAAGGAGACGATGAAATGATAAGAGTTGCAATACTGGTTGACGAAGGATATTATAGAAAAAGAGCAAATCGTTTATTTGGTCAAAAAACTGCGGCCGAACGAGCAACAGAACTTGAAGAATATTGTAAAAAACATCTTCTTCAAGATAAAACTGGAACTTATTTATATAGAATATTCTACTATGATTATCCACCTTGCGATAAAAATATATATCACCCTTTTCTACAAAGGAATATAAATTTAAAGAAAAGTGATTTATATACATGGATGAATACCTTTCTTAATGAATTAAAATCAACGCGTAAATTTGCCTTGCGTATGGGTAGACTCTCAAGTAATGATACAGGTTATATTATCAAACCCGAGAAAATGAAAGCTCTATGTGCAAACAAAATAAGTTTTTCTGATATTACCGAGGACAATTTTAGACTTGATATTAAATAAAAGACTATGGATATGAAATTAGGCACTGACATTGCCTATATTACACTAAAAAAGCAAGTAGATCAAATTATACTGATTGCCGGAGATAGTGATTTTGTCCCTTCGGCAAAGCTCACCCGAAGAGAAGGTGTCGACTTCATTCTTGAACCAATGGGGCAAACTATAAATGACGACCTTAATGAACATATTGACGGCATTAGAAGTAAAATAAAATATTTCATACCAAAAGAGCAATAAAAAATCCCCCTGCCTGTTGGAGCAGACAGAGGAAAAAAATAAAGTGCGTTTATACACAATACTCAAATCAATAATATTGTATCATAAATGCACTCTGTTTTCAATATAAAAATGAAAAGGAGTGTTATTTTTATGCCTATTTATAAAATGGACGGTAAAAAAAACGGTTTGCAGAAGTATCGTGTAAGAATTAATTTCACTGACAGTTCCGGCAAATCAAAACAAATTGACCGTGTTGCCTACGGCAAAGAAACGGCAAAGGAGTTTGAACGGCAATTAGCATACAACCTCAGTGACGAAACAATAAAGAAAATAACATTGCAACAACTATATGATGAATACATTGCCGTAAAAAAGTTTGAAGTCAGAGAAAATTCTATGCGTACTATCATAGGACGATTAGAGCTATATGTATTGCCTAAATTTAAAGATTACAAATTAAACAAGATTACATCATCAGAGTTGCAAAAGTGGAAACAATATATTGAAACCTGTACAAATGCCAAAAAGCCAAAAGAAAAACTTTTATCAAGTATGAAACAAAATATCTTCGGCGAATTTCGTGCCTTGATGAACTATGCGGTAAAAATGGAATACATACCGAGAAATCCTCCTACTGTTGTCGGAAACTTTAGAAACCCATACGAAAATAAAAGGGAAATGGATTTTTACACCCCCGAAGAATTTAAAAAGTACATACAAGCCGCCAAAAAGCAAGCAGAACTATCCGAACAATCAACAGGAAGTATATATGAATGGAATTTCTATGTATTTTTTAATATCGCATTCTATACAGGTATGCGTAAAGGTGAAATAAATGCGTTGAAGTGGTCGGATATAGATGATAAAATAATTCATGTACGACGCAGTATTGCCCAAAAGTTAAAGGGTGACGACAGAGAAACATCACCCAAGAATAAATCTTCTGTGCGTGATTTGCAAATGCCATTGCCACTTATTAATATATGGATGAACACCAAAAGCGTTATAAGGCTATTGACGGTTATTCTGATAACTTGCGGATATGTGGCGGTATTAAGTGTTTACGTGATACAACCATAGAAAAGCGAAATGAAAAGTTTGCCGATATTGCAAATGTCAAAAAAATACGCATTCACGATTTTAGACACAGCCACACTTCATTGTTAGCGATAACGGTATTAACATTCAAGAAATCGCCAGACGTTTGGGACATACCAATATAGAAATCACATGGAACATATATTCGCACCTGTACCCTCACCAAGAAGAAAAAGCCGTTGAAATTTTAAACAAAATCGTGTGAATTCAAAAAATTCGTGTAAAAACGTGTATATATAAAAACAAACCGCATAGCTATGCGGTTTGTTTGCTTTTTGGTGCGGATAACAGGACTTGAACCTGCATGGGTTGCCCCACATGAACCTGAATCATGCGCGTCTGCCAATTCCGCCATATCCGCCCGACTTAACTATTATATCAAATGTACATTCAAAATTCAATAGTCAAATCCAAAATCTACTTATATTCTTTCAAAAATTTTATATCTTCCTTGGTAAGTTCGGCTTTTTCAAGCATATCGGGACGCTTTTTGAGTGTATTAATGAGTGACTGTTCCCTTTTCCACTGTTCGATTTTCGCGTGATGACCGGAAATAAGTACATCGGGAATCGGTTTATCGTGCCAAACTGCCGGACGGGTATACTGCGGATACTCCAAAAGTCCGTTAAAATGCGACTCATTTTCATACGAAGTTTCAGCAGCCAAAACTCCCGGAACAAGTCTTGAAACAGTATCAATAACAGTCATCGCCGGAATTTCGCCGCCTGTCATAACAAAATCACCGACGGACAGTTCCATATCCACAATTTCATCTATAACTCTTTGGTCAATACCCTCATAATGACCGCAAAGCAAAACGATATGCTCATAATTTGCAAGGTCAATCGCGATACCTTGATTAAACACCTTTCCCTGCGGCGACATATATATCGTAAACGGTTTATAATCAAGTCCCTCCGCAACAGACATATACGCGTCATACACAGGCTGTGCGTTCATAAGCATACCACCGCCGCCGCTATACGGATAATCGTCAACCTTTCTATGTTTATTGGTTGAAAAATCACGAATATCAATAAAATTCATTTCAAGAATATTATTTTCTCTCGCACGACCGATTATACTGTCACCCAAAACCGCCTCAAACATTTGCGGAAACAATGTAAGCACATCAAATCTCATATGATTTTTCACGCCAAGTCCTCCAAGCCGTCCATCATTCTGACGGTTATTTTACCGCCCTCAACGTCGATATTAAGAACAACGTCATCTATAACAGGCAACAAAAGATTTTTCTTTCCCTCACGCTTTACTTCGTAAATATCGTTACTGCCTGTGTTGAAAACATCGCTTACAGTACCGATTTTTTCGCCGTCCTCCGTTACAATATCAAGACCGATAAGGTCGGCAATATAATACACGCCATCAGGAAGTTCGCCCAAAATCTCGCGTTCGGCATAAATCACTTGATTTTTATACTTTTCAGCCATATTTATATCAGTAATCTGAGAAAATCTCACGATAAGATTATTCTTCTGATACTTTATACCCTTTACGTCAAGTCTTTCATATTCAGACTTTTTCTTTACATAAACAAAATCTATATCTTCAAACACTTCGGGATAATCGGTCCAAGGAACAACCTTAACTTCACCTCTTAAACCGTGTGTATTAACTATTTTTCCTACCTCAAGCAAGTCCATAACTAAATCCTTTCTTCAACATCGGAAATTAAAATACAAAAAGGGCTCACAAATGCAAGCCCCTACTATCCTATTGTAAGATTTCAACCGCAACTTTTTTATTTTCACGACTTGCGGCAGCTTTGACAACAGTTCTGATTGCCTTAGCAATTCTACCCTGTTTACCAATCACCTTACCCATATCGCTTTCAGCAACTCTAAGTTCCAAAGTTACTGTCTGGTCCTCGTTGTTAATTTCCTTAACATCAACCTGTTCGGGATAGTCAACAAGTGATTTGGCTATTATCTCCAATACTTCTTTCATTAGCCTATCCTCCATAATTAGATAATGTTAGACTTCTTTAGAAGAGCCTTAACAGTATCAGTTGGCTGAGCACCGTTTGAGATCCACTTCTTAACTGCCTCTGCATCAATATTAACTGTTGCAGGGTCTGTTAGAGGATTGTATGTGCCAACTTCTTCAATAAATCTACCGTTTCTTGGGTATCTTGAATCTGCAACTACTACTCTATAAAAAGGAGCCTTCTTTGCACCCATTCTTCTCAATCTGATTTTTACTGCCATTGTTCTTTCACCTCCCATAAATTATAAGCATAAATATATCATAAAGTATTTATCATACCTTATTTACGTTTTCTGAGACGTTTAAGCATTTTTGCCTGACGTCCGCCTGACAGCTGTTTCATCATCTTTTGCATTTGTTCAAACTGTTTCAAAAGCTGATTTACGTCCTGTACTCTTGTTCCGCTACCTTTCGATATACGGACTTTTCTGCTTGCGCCGATTATACTCGGCTTTCTGCGTTCTTCCTGTGTCATTGACTGAATTATCGCCTCAATATGAAGCATTTTCTTTTCATTTTCTTCAGTGTCAACGCTTTCAAGCATTTTCTTATCTATTCCCGGCAACATACCGAGTATTTGTGAGAATGAACCCATTTTTCTGATTTGCTTGAACTGTTCAAGGAAATCATCAAGGTCAAACTGTTGTTTACGGATTTTTTCTTCAAGCTCCTGTGCTTTCTTTTCGTCTATGGTTTCCTGTGCCTTATCGATAAGAGTAAGCACATCACCCATACCCAAAATTCTTGACGCCATTCTGTCCGGATGGAACTGTTCAAGGTCGCTCAATTTTTCACCGACCGACGCATATTTTATCGGCTTACCCGTAACTTGTTTTACGGAAAGTGCCGCACCGCCTCTTGTATCACCGTCAAGCTTTGAAAGTATAACACCTGTTATATCAAGCTGATCGTTAAATGATTTTGCGACGTTTACTGCGTCCTGACCTGTCATTGCGTCTACAACAAGAAGTATTTCCGTCGGATTTACTTCCGCTTTTATGTTCGCAAGCTCGTCCATAAGCTGCTCATCTATATGAAGTCGACCTGCCGTATCAAGGATAACAGGGTCGTTTCCATGCTTTATTGCGTGTGCTACCGCCTCTTTTGCGATAGTAACGGGATTTACGTCTGCACCCATTGAAAATACCGGTACTTGAATTTGTTTACCCAAAACTTCAAGCTGTTTTATAGCCGCCGGACGGTACACGTCACAAGCAACCATAAGCGGACGCTTATTCATTTTCTTTGTAAGGTTTAATGCAAGCTTACCTGTTGCAGTTGTCTTACCTGCACCTTGCAGACCGCACATCATAATGACTGTCGGCGGTTTTTGCGAAAATTCAAGTCTTGAAACTTCACCGCCTATCATTTGGGTAAGTTCTTCATTAACTATTTTAACAAGCTGTTGTGCCGGAGTAAGCGACTCCATAATCTCCTGACCAAGTGCCTTTTCGGAAACTATGTTCACAAATTCCTTAACAACCTTGAAGTTTACATCTGCCTCCAAAAGAGCCAGCTTAATCTCACGCATTGCGTCTTTTATATCTTTTTCGTTAAGCTTTCCTTTACCGCGAAGTTTTTTGAAAACTCCCTGCAGCTTATCACCAAGGCTTTCAAATGCCATAAGCTGTGACTCCTTTCCGCAAATAATCTCTATCTATATTTCTTTTGATATTTCGTCAATCAATCCGTAAAACTCGTCTTTACCGTCAAAATCGGTATTTTCAAGCAACGCATTTAATTTTTCAAGCTTTGAACTTATATTATGAAATCGTTCGACTATTCCGAGTTTTTCTTCATAATTCGTCAAATGCTTTTCGCCTTGCTTAATCGACTCTCTGACGCCCTGTCTGCTTATGTCGATTACATCGGCAATCTCCGACAGCGACAAGTCCTCGTTATAATACATATCTATGGCATTACGTTGCTTTTCCGTAAGCAACTGACCGTATACGTCAAGCAAAATGGTAACATTCAAGTCCTTTGCCATTTGCATCACCTGTAAAGTTATTTTTATTTACAGGTGATATTTTACACGATTTCGGACAGTTTGTCAATATATTTTTTATCAAATTTCTTCTTTCAAATCGTCAATGTTTTGTACAATTTCACAAAACTCATCATAATTAAGCAGTCTGTTGAGCAAATCAAGGAGCATATTCGCGGAAATTTTCATAGGTATTCCGAGAGAATGTGCAAGTGCGTTACGCTTTTCACCGCTGCCTTCTCCCCCCGAAAGACCTGCTTTATACAAATCGGCTTTTGTGATTTCGCGTCCCTCTTTTACCGCCGTCGCACTTCCGTCAATCGTGCAACCCGCTTTTTTGAGGGAATCAAGGATTATATCGTCCTTAATCCCCTCAACACCCAAAAGTCCCTCTTTTCCCGGTTCTCTCTTGCGTTTTTCCTTGCCGTAAACATCGGGTACATAAGCGTGTTTTACCTTTTCTTTCGGCAAAGACTGTTTTATATAGTTTCTTATTTTAAAGCCGGCACTGTCGGAATCGGTCAAAATAACAATTCCCGTTTCGTCCGCCATCTTTTTTATGCTTTCCAATATTCTGTCATCGGAAAATACGCAAAATCCGTTTGTCACTATTATCACCGCATCTATAAAACGTGACAGCTTTATTTTGTCGTATATCCCCTCGACAACAATCGTTTCTTTTATTTTGTACATAATAAATAATATCCCTTTGTAAATTATATTTCGATATTTATTTTATGCACTTTGTCTTGCTCTGTCAATACTTTCTATTATATAATTTTCCACAATGTCACGAAGTCCCTGCGGTTCGATACGTTTCTTTATAATGGTATCAGAAAATTCCGTTGCGTCTTTGTATCGGTAAAAAATATTATTTATCTGCTTGCTTTCCACTATTTTACCTCCGCCTGCATACACGGTTGTCTTTTCTATCTTAATTCCGTAGCACTTTAAATCACAATAATCTGCCGATATGCTCTCGGGTATAATATAATAATCCAAACAAATGTAAACCTCACTTTCCTTTTTTAAACTTTTGTACAAAATCTCATTATCCATATTAATTCCTCCGTCTTTTTGATATTTATGCCTCCTAACCGAGCCACCTAACCATTATATGCATAAAAATTTTTGAATATTCTAAAAAAAATTTAAAATAGGTATTGCAGTTTTTTAAAAAATGTATTATAATATTATAGCTAACTGAAGATTTGATTGGCGATGACGGCCGAGCCCGTGCGATTGAAACCCGTGAACCTTGTCAGATGGGGAACCAAGCAGCAATAAGCGGTGCTTTCAATGTGTTACGGTAAACTCGGTCGGAGCCTATTTTGATTATTACAACGCCTATATGGCGTTTTTTCGTATAAAGAAAGGTATTGGAGATTATATGGCACATCAAGCTATTTACAGAAAATGGCGTCCTATGGTGTTTGAGGACATTGTCGGTCAAGGCCATATTACACAAACTTTAAAAAATCAGATTTTAAACGACAAAATCGGTCATGCTTACCTATTCTGCGGAACGCGCGGAACGGGTAAAACAACTTGTGCAAAGGTTTTGTCGCGTGCAGTAAACTGCCTTAATCCGCATGACGGAAGTCCTTGCAATGAATGTGAAGTATGCAAAGGCATTTTGGACGGCAGTATTTTGGATGTTAAAGAAATTGACGCGGCGTCAAACAACGGTGTCGACAATATCCGCGAAATCCGTGACGATGTGCGTTATGTTTCCACAAACGCAAAATACACGGTTTACATCATAGACGAGGTGCATATGCTTTCAACCGGTGCGTTTAATGCCCTTTTGAAAACACTTGAAGAACCTCCTGAGCACGTTATATTTATTCTTGCAACGACTGAGGCTCACAAAGTACCTCAAACGATTTTGTCAAGATGCCAAAGATTTGATTTTAAACGCATAAAGCCGTCGGATATTATACTTCGTATGAAAGAAATCGCACACGGCGACAAGCTTAACATATCGGAGGACGCATATGAGCTTTTGGGACGTCTTGCGGACGGTTCAATGCGTGACGGACTGAGCATACTTGAAAGAGTCGTTTCCGCATGCGGTAATTCGATTACCGCCGAAAATATAACGGCAACTCTCGGCATTTCAACTGCCGAATCAATATTTCAGATTACAGACGCCATTGAAAAAGGCGATGTAAATAAAATAATTTCCGTAATTGACAATATTATGTCAGACGGTAAAGATTTAAGAGTGTTTATCGACTCACTTATAAAGAATTTTCGCGATATGCTTATTTGTAAAATTACAGAAGATTCTTCCGCAATGCTTGACTACAATGCAGAAGATATGGTAAAATTAAAAGCGTTATCAGACAAAATGTCTTTTGAGAAGATTTCTCACGCAACATCGGTACTGTCCGACGCACAAGCCGATACTAAATGGATGAAGTCGCCTCGTATAGTATATGAGTTGGCACTTATCAAACTTGCCAGACCCGAATATGACGATTCACCGTCAGCGGTTATGGACAGGCTTGCGTCATTGGAAAACAAAGTTAAAAACGGTGCCGTTACCGATACTTCTTCCCTATCCGAAAGAATTTCAAATCTTGAGGAAAAGGTAAAAAACGGTGTAACGGTGCAGCCGACCGAAACGGTTAAAAAAAAAGAAGTAACCGAGAAGAAGAAAACTTCGGTCAGATTATATAACCCAATTCCGAAAGAAGAACTCACCTCCGACAATCCTATTGTCAAGGTTGCAAAGAATTGGGACAACATATCGCGAACGATGTGCAACTCGGCAGGTTACTTAAAAGCCGCTTTGATGAACAGAAATATAACCATTGATTCAGACGGTATTATACTTTTGTTCAACCCCAAAGAGAAAGGTGCTTACAATATTGCGGCAGCGTACAAGGATAAAATGCAGGTTATTTTTAAACGTGCGTCCGGTACAGACTTTGCGGTAAAGGTTGCATACGAAAACGACATACAAGAAGAACTCATTGATTTTTGGAACTTGCCCGGCGGCAACGGCGAAGTAAATGAACCGATACAAGTATCCGACGATCCCCTTGACAATCTTGTAGCGAATTTCGGTGAAATCGTCGAAAATGTAGACGAAAGCGAATTTACGGAATATGATTCCTCTAAGGATAACTTCTCACAGTCATCTCTTGACGATAACAATAGCGAAGATGATGACAATGCTCCCGAAGAATTTTTGGAAGGCAAAGAATTATCCCCTGAGGATGATAATAATTAATTTTAAAAACTAAGAAAGAGGTAAATTACAATGGGAAAATACAAAGGTTTTGCAGGTTCAGGAATGAACGCTAATAAGAATATGAGTAACGTTATCAAGCAAGCTCAAAAAATGCAGGCTGAAATGGAAAAGGTTCAGGAAGAACTTGAAGATAAGGTTGTTGAAGGTACAGCTGGCGGCGGTGCAGTTACAGCTACCGCTAACGGCAAGAAAGAAATTCTTTCACTTAAAATCAGTCCTGACGCTGTTGATCCTGAAGATATTGAAACACTTGAGGACCTTGTTATGGTCGCAGTCAACGATGCAGTCAAAAAGGCTGACGATATGATGGCTGAAGGTATGAGTGCCGTTACAGGCGGAATTAATATTCCGGGCTTATTCTAATATGCACGCAACAGTCATTGAAAATTTAATCGAAAAATTTGAACAACTTCCCGGCATCGGCAGAAAAAGTGCAGAAAGAATTGCTTTTCACATTCTTGAACATATGTCAAAAGAGGACGCAGTTTCAATGTCTAACATAATCACAGAGGCGAAAGAAAAAATTACGCTTTGCCCTGTATGTCAAAATCTGACCGATACATCACCGTGTAAAATATGTTCATCACCGAAACGCGATAATTCCGTTATATGTGTTGTCGAAAGTCCCGAAGATGTTTCGGCAATCGAGGCGACAAACGAATTTAACGGTCTTTACCATGTACTTCACGGGTCATTGTCCCCTATGGACGGTATAACCCCCGATGACATAAAGATTAACGAGCTTTTACTCCGTCTCAGCGACAGTACGGTTAAGGAAGTCATTATGGCTACCAACCCAACCGTAAACGGCACAGCAACAGCAGTCTATATCTCTAAACTTCTTGCTCCGTTTGACGTAAAAGTTACCCGTATCGCACACGGTATTCCGATAGGAAGCGACCTCGAATATGCCGATAAGATTACTCTTATAAAGGCTCTTGAGGGCAGACAAACTATGTAAATAAAAATCCGATGAATTAAATTCATCGGATTTTTTGTATATTACGAAAGTTTCAAACTATTCAATGCCTTATCCAAAGCATTTTCGTAAACTGTATTCTTTTCACTTTCATTGCACGCTTTTATTACCGTAATCAGATTTTCACTGTCATATGGGATAAAATACATTGTATAATACACATTATTAACACCATTAATCGTTAAAACAAGATCAGCTTTATATCCCTTTTTGCCCATCAATGTTACTTCTTCAATTTCATTCGGCATTGAAATATTCAAATATGAACTTGAACTGTTAAGCATTCCTGCAATATTTTTATACATATATTCTTCCAAAGTATATGTGCTTTTATTTAATTTATCGTCGTAATATGACAACGACGTCTTTTCTGCACGCAATGAACTGCCGTCAGCCGCACTTAACATAAGAGAAAAGTTAGGGAAAATCACCGACAGTAATCCCGTTGTATCCATTCCATTCTTAGAACGATCCTTTGCCAACAGTAATCCCGTATCTGTTTCGCTTATATTCCACAAACAAGGATAATTGATACTGAAAATATCGCCTTTAAATTCATTTAGTACGTTCAACGCGTCAATATCACTATCGCTTTCAAGTGCGTCGCCCAATTCATTTATATTTATTTCTCCAGGCACAAACGACTTTATAACTGCGTCAGCACTTTCCTTAAATCCCTCCGCCTCTTCTTCTCTCTTATCATATCCGAGATTAATTTTATATCTAAAATCACCGTAATTCATATAATACGTTTTTTCGACATACTCATTTTCGTCCTCCGAATAATTCTCCTCAAAATAATATGCTTTAATCTGTCCGATTTGAGTTTCTTTTATTTCGGATATTTTATATTTTTCAGAATTAACGGTCTTTTCGTAATCATCACGGTTCTTTTTTGCCCAATCTGCGGCAGACTGCCTATTCGGATTAGAATATGTAGAAATCATAATCAGAGGATCTCTTACACTTGAATACGAACTGTAATAATACATATCGTCATAATCGTAACCATAGCCGTAATTAAAATTATCGTCCGTTTCAATGCTTGTCGGTTTTATGACTGTCACTTTATTGTAAAAACCGTAGTATTCGTTTACAGACCAATCCTCATTTAATTTGATACTCCATCTGTAATTTCCGTCTACATATTCCGATTTTTCCTCTCCCGCAAGCTGTTTTTCAAGACCTATTTCGGCTACATCAACTGTATTTTCTTCGTCGCCGCCTTTATAATCAAATTCAAGCGAATTCAAAAACGCAGTAACATCAGTATTTTCTTTGGCAGTTTCAAAGTTTTCAAAACTTCGCTGTATTGTTATAAAACAAAAATACTCGTCTGTTTTATAAGCATATGCCTCTGTCACAGTATCAAGTCTTCTGTACTTTGTATACACATACTCAACGCCGTTATGCTCGCCCTTTCCTTTATCATACATTACATTTCGGTTGTAACTTGATAAATATGATTTTTGCATTGAAAGATAATATTGTTCTAAAGAACTGGTTCCGTCGTTTTTCTGACTTCTTAATGTGAATGATATATCATTCATTGAAAATCTGTAACTACTGCCGTAACTGCTCTCGGACATATCAAAATTATCTGTCTTTGTAAAGCGCCAATGTTCCTTTGAATTACCTATTTTTTCTTTCTCGGTATACTTAAACAACAGCTTGTAATTCACTCCCGAATCCAGACCGCCTGCCGAAACAATTACAATTTCTCCGCTTTCGCTGTTGTATGTTACGTCTGCACCAAGCGACTCCGAAACAAATCTCAACGGTGCCATTACAGTTCCGTTATCACTGATTGTAACAGCTGAACTTATAGTCAACGTCTGTCCTGCAACGTCAACTTCCGTTGAATTTAATGTGTACTTAATTTCAACATCATCATAAGTCACCGAATAAACTCCGTCTTTTTCGGTTATTTCGCCGCCGAGTGCATTTACCAGCGCATACATATCAACCATTGTATCACCGTTTTGATTGACATACGGTGCGGCTGAAACAGACATTCCCTCATCGTTTAGCGTAACACTGCCACTACTTACGTTCACCTTAACAGTATTCACTATAAGGCTGTCACTATCCGCCATAGCGCCGACTGACGACAATATCATCGCCACACATATCATCAAAGAAATAAACTTTTTCATATCATTCTCACCCCTATTCCGTTTTAGCTTTTTCGTCAAGAACTATATCCGCATACTTGATTTCACCGTTGGTTTTCACACCTACTTTGACAGTATCGCCCGGAAGATAATTCTTCATCAATTCGTTAAGTTCAACTATACTGTTTATCGCAACATCATCGACCGAAACCAACACGTCACCGGTCTTAAACGACGCCTTTGCAAGAGGTGATGATTTTTCAAGCCCTTTTATTGTAAGTCCTGCCTCTGACGGAACTCCCAGCTCTGCAAGCCAGTCCTCTTGGAACTCTGCACCAAATGATATATGTCTGACTTTTCCGTACAATTCAAACTGATTAAGTACATACTTAACTGTATCAACAGGAACTGCAAAATTAGTATTTGTACCCGAATATCCGCTTGATGTAATACCAACAAGCTCACCGTTCATATTAATAAGTGCACCGCCCGAATTTCCGTGAGTGATAGCCGTATCTGTCTGAACAAGTCTGTACGGCTCGCCGACACTTCTGTTTAGTCCGCTTATATGCCCTACCGTTGCGGAATTACGCAATGAAAACGTTATCGGTGTTCCTATTGCTATAACCTGTTTACCAACAACAATATCTTCACTGTTTGCGAATTTCACAACTGGCAAACCAATCTTTTTTATTTTAACAATCGCAAGGTCTGTATCTTCATCTATATATTTCAGTTGCGCCTCATAGCCTTTTCCGTCATTCATCACAACTAAAATCGTGTTCATATTTTTTACAACGTGTGCATTGGTAAGAATTTCACCGCCGGTCTTTATTATAACACCCGAACCGCTCATAATACCCTCTTGCGAGCCGTAATAGCTTTCCGTCTTACCGCGCCCGATAATTCCGACCACTGACGGACTTACCGATTCAATCACCGAAGGAATTAATTCATCATCACTAAGCGAATTTGATATATTAATGCCTGCTGTCTGCGTTTCCTCGTTCCATGAAACCTCTGCTCCGGCGGCCTCAAAAACACCTCTAAGCGGTACATACGTTTTGTCGTCGATTATTACCGCGTCAGTATCTATCTGCGTTCCGTTCACTTCAACATTCGGTGCCGCCATTGCAGTTTGCGACAAAAGCAATGCAGAAATCATGCACGCAAAAACTATTTTTCTTTTCATTTGTCATCCCCTCCGATTTTATTTATTTTGTACAAATATAATATCATTTTCCAATTTATTTGTCAATATTTTCAACAAATTTTAATTATACGATTTTATGTAAAATCGTTATGAACATAATCAAACTTTACTTGACTAATTTCTTATTAGAATGTATAATAGAATAGAATAATTTTATACTCTACAATATGTGAGGGGGTTACATTGATGAGTAGACTACATATGGGTATTGATGTAGGCTCAACAACAGTTAAAGTTGTTGTGCTTGATGAAAACAATAATACTTTATTTGCAGAATACAGACGTCATTTTTCAGATATAAAAAGCACCGTTAAAGGCCTTTTTGCAGAAGTCAAGGAGGTTGTCAAAAACGAACAGTTCACTGTTGTTATAACAGGTTCGGGCGGTCTTTTACTTTCAAAAATGCTTGATTTGCCTTTCGTACAGGAGGTTATAGCAAACAAAACAGCTATAAAAACATTTATGCCTGAAACAGATGTTGTTATTGAACTTGGCGGTGAGGACGCAAAAATCCTTTATCTTTCGGGCGGACTTGAGCAAAGAATGAACGGCACTTGTGCCGGCGGTACAGGTTCTTTTATTGACCAAATGTCTATACTTTTAAAAACAGATGCAGACGGCCTTAATGCACTTGCAGAAAAGCACACTATTATTTACCCTATCGCCGCCCGTTGCGGTGTTTTCGCAAAATCGGACGTTCAGCCGCTTTTAAACGAGGGTGCGGCACGTGAAGATATTGCCGCGTCAATTCTTCAAGCCGTTGTAACTCAGACAATCAGCGGTCTTGCACAAGGCAGACCTATAAAGGGCAATATCGTATTTCTTGGAGGACCTTTGCACTTCTTACCTCAGCTAAGACGTCAGTTTGAGGAAACTTTAAAGGACAATGCGAAGTCTTTCAAAACTCCTGAAAACGCACAGCTGTTCGTGGCAATCGGTGCGGCACTTATGTACGAAGACAAGACTTCCGACATAGACACACTTATTTCACAGCTTGCAAACGCAAAATCGGTTGACGCCGAAATCACGCGTATGCGCAAGCTGTTTGAAACAGAGGAAGAACGCAAGGAATTTTTCGACAGACACGGCAAAGACGTTGCAAGACGTAAGGATATTTCAACCGCAAACGGTCCTGTATTCCTTGGTCTTGACATCGGTTCAACGACTATCAAAGCCGCACTTATTAACGAGGACGGCGATATTCTTTATGATTATTACAGCAAAAACGAAGGCAGTCCTATTACCTGCGGTATAAAAATACTTCGTGAATTGTATTCAAAATTGCCGAAATCGGCTTATATCGCAAATGCCTGTACAACAGGTTACGGCGAACTTTTGTTAAAGACTGCTTTCAGAATTGAAGAAGGCGAAATTGAAACTATCGCCCACTACAAAGCCGCAAATTATTTTTCACCGGGTGTTGATTTTATCATCGACATCGGCGGTCAGGATATGAAATGTATGAAAATCAGAAACGGCGTAATCGACAGCATTATGCTTAACGAGGCCTGTTCATCGGGCTGTGGTTCATTCATTCAGACATTTGCGGAAAGTTTGGGACTTGATACAATATCATTCTCACAAGAGGCACTTGTGGCAGACAATCCCGTTGACCTTGGTACGCGTTGTACGGTGTTTATGAATTCGCGTGTTAAACAAGCCCAAAAAGAGGGTGCGACTGTCGGTGACATCAGTGCAGGTCTTTCCTATTCCGTTGTCAGAAACGCTCTTTACAAGGTTATAAAACTTCGTGACCCCGAACAAATGGGTACTAATATCGTTGTTCAAGGCGGTACTTTCAACAACAATGCTATACTTCGTTGTTTTGAACTTTTGACAGGTAAAAATGTTGTCCGTCCGGATATTGCAGGTATTATGGGTGCGTTCGGTTCGGCACTTATCGCAAAAGAACGTTGGAACGGCGGTGAATGTGATATTCTTCGTGTTGATGAACTTGATTCGTTCACATTCGATACTTCACTTACACGTTGTCAAAAGTGTAACAACCACTGTCAGCTTACAATAACAAAATTTTCTGACGGAAGTCAGTTTGTATCCGGTAACCGTTGTGAACGCGGTGCCGGACTTGAAAAAGCCAAAAAGCAAATGCCTAATCTTTATGATTATAAATACAAACGTGCATTTGCATACAAGCCGTTAAAGGCAGAGAATGCACCGAACGGTGTTATCGGTATACCGCGTGTGCTTAATATATACGAAAATTATCCGCTATGGTTTACATTCTTTACTGAGCTTGGTTTCTCCGTAAGAATTTCCGGCAGAAGTACGCACGACCTTTACGAAAAAGGTATCGACTCGATACCGAGTGAAAGTGCTTGCTACCCTGCAAAACTTGTACACGGTCACATTCAAGACCTTATCGACAAGGGCATAAAAACGATTTTTTACCCTTGTATTCCGTATGAGCAGATAGAATATTCGGACGCAGGCAATCACTTCAACTGTCCTATGGTAACATCTTATCCGGAGGTTATCTACAACAATATGGACGTTGTGCGTCAAAGCGATATTAACTTCTTGTATCCGTTCATCAATCTTGCCGACAAGCCGTCGTTTAAACGTCAAATGATGAAAGCGTTGCACGATTACGGCTTTACAAAAACAGAAATTGACAACGCTTCTGAAAAGGCTTTTGCCGAACTTCAGCATTACAAGCAAGACATCAGAAATAAGGGTGAAGAAGTTTTGAAGTGGCTTGACGAACACGATGAACGTGCTATCGTACTTGCCGGCAGACCGTATCATATCGACCCTGAAATCAATCACGGTATTCCGGATATGATTACATCACTCGGCTTTGCCGTTCTTACAGAGGACAGCGTTGCACATCTCGGTCATCTTGAACGTGATATCAGAGTTGTTGACCAATGGGCATACCATACAAGACTTTACGAATCAGCGGCACAGGTTATCAAAAATCCGCGTCTTGAGCTAATTCAGCTTAATTCGTTCGGCTGCGGTCTTGACGCAGTTACGACCGACCAAGTACAGGAAATTTTGCAGTCACACGAAAAGATTTATACGACATTGAAAATAGATGAGGTTTCAAATCTCGGTACTGCAAGAATAAGAGTTCGTTCGCTTAAAGCGGCAGTCAAGGAACGTGACGATAACGACTTTATTCCGCATAAAATTGATGATTACACAATTAACAGAGTTAAGTTTACAGAGGAAGAACGCAAAAAGCATACTATAATCTTCCCTCAAATGAGTCCTACCCACTTCGGACTTTTCGAGGCGGTTATGCGTGCAAACGGTTACAATGCACTTGTGCTTGAACACGCAACGGCAGAGGACGTTGAAGCTGGTTTAAAGAGCGTTAATAACGACGCTTGTTATCCGTCAATTATGGTAACAGGTCAGCTTGTCAATGCGTTTACAAGCGGCAAATGTGACCCGAACAACACTTCCGTTATGATTACACAAACAGGCGGCGGCTGTCGTGCGACTAACTATATCGCCTTTCTTCGTAAGGCGCTTAAAGAGGCAGGCTATCCGAATGTTCCCGTAATTTCGCTTAACGTGTCGGGACTTGAGGGCAATCCCGGATTTAAGATTACTCCGAAGCTTGTTGACGGTCTTTTAAAGGCTTGTACTTGGGGCGACTTATTGCTTGCCGTTACACTTCGTATCCGTCCTTACGAGGTAAACGAGGGCGAAACAAATGCGGTACACGAAAAGTGGCAAAAGCGTTTGTACAGCGATATTATTAATAATAACCGTAAACAGCTTAAACTTAAAAAGGTTATTGATGAAATAATCGCAGACTTTGACGCAATCGAAATTGACGAAACAGTCAAAAAGCCAAAAGTCGGTGTAGTCGGTGAAATTCTTGTTAAGTTCCACCCTGACGCGAATAACAATATTATTGATGTTATTGAGTCGGAGGGCGGTGAGGCAGTTATGCCGGGACTTGCGGACTTTATGCTTTATTGTTTGTATAACAACAACTTCAAGCGTGATAATCTTGGTTCTAAACGTTCAACCGCCGCACTTTGCAATCTTGCAATTTGGGGTATTGAAAGTTTCAGAAAGCATATGGCAAAGGTTATGAATGAAAATCCTAAGTTCCGTACGCGTTCACCGAAACATATCGCGGATATTGCCGAGGGTGCAAAGCACGTTTTACAGCTTGGTCACTGCACAGGTGAGGGTTGGTTCCTGACAGGCGAAATGATTGAGCTTATAAATTCGGGTGTTCCGAATATTGCTTGTGTTCAGCCGTTCGCTTGCTTGCCTAACCACGTTACAGGTAAGGGTATGATTAAGGAACTTCGCAGACAGTACCCGCAAGCCAATATCGTTGCGGTTGACTACGACCCGGGTGCAAGTGAAGTTAATCAGCTTAACCGTATTAAACTTATGCTTGCAGTCGCTTTTGAAAATATGAAAAAAGACGAAATGTATGACTCCGTTATGCCAAAGAAAACAGAAGTAAGAGAAACTGTTAAAATAGAAAAGTAACAAAAAAAAGCACCGAATGGTGCTTTTTTTGTTATTCCGCTTTTACATATCGTCCCGCAAAATATACATTTCCGCTATCGTCCAATATGTAATATGTAAACGGTTTATCGGCTTTAAATTCTATAACTTCTTCATCTACGGACAGTGCTGACTTAGTTACTAACGCAACAGTTGCGGCGGCAGCTTCTGTTCCCCTTTCATCAACATCTATCATAGCTTTTTGCAGAACAAAATCAATTTTTATACGTTCTGGGTAATTTTCAAGCATTAAGCTGAAATCAGCATTTTGGTAATCAAAAGCCTTTTCTATTCCCATATTTTTAAGTATGTTTACGTAGTCTATCGAATATTCAGCTTTAATTTTCGGCAATGTCACCTCAACCAACTTGCTTGTCATTTTCCCATTATGAATATCGTTAAGAATATTTTTAGTGTCCCCTAAAACAACAACCATACTTAGTCCGTTTTCATATGGCAATTTCACGGCTTTAGTGTCACCGTTCTCATAATATTGAAAAGCTGCCGCTTGGTGCATAAAATCAATTTCCGATTCATCACCGTTTATATCGGTGAAATTTTCTTTATATGTACCCTCTTTTTCAAATTTATTTACCCAATCCGCTTTCATATAAATCGCATTCGCAAGTGCACATACATAATATCTGTTATCTTCCGAAAGCATATCTGTTATTTTGCCGTTCGTCTGTTTTTCTACCCATTCATTTACCTTTTCAATACTGTCATCGTTCGTAACCGATTGAGCAGTTCCTTGGTAGTCGGTTTGTATTTTCTTTTGATAGTCGTCGGCGAAATAAGCATTTTCCCCGCTGTCCTTGTTAAACCATATTGAATTGGCTATATCAATGCCCTTATTTTTGTTATCGGTTATTATTTGGCTGTATAGGCTTGTATTCGGTGAATCAAATGCTTGCGTTATTTCTTGTTTTGTGTCCCCTACTGCCCCCTCTGACGCCATCATCATTGCCATTTCAAGCGAAAACGGAGATATAACATAGTTTTCGTCCTTAGGCAGATTTTCCATAAGTTTTTGCGTGTAGTATTCATTGTACTTGTGAGGTGCTATTGCAACGGTTTTAGTGTCCCCATCCCAATCCACATTACAGTCAAGCGCCTCCGACACCGCTCTTAGCGGTACAAGTGTTCGGTCGTCTATGATTACAGGTACTGTGTCCAGACTCACTTTTTCGTCATTAACCGTCATTTCATTACTGCCGATTTCCAAACTGATTGTGTTGTCGTCATTTTTCGCAGTTATAATCTGCTTGCCGTCAATATCGGTATAATCAACACTGCAATGAAGTTCTTCAAATATCGCACGCATCGGTACAAGAACACGGTCGTTCTGTATTATCGGTGCAACGTCAAAATCCATTGCTTGACCGTCTAACGTAACTTTTATTTTTTCCTCTGCTAACGTCGTACACCCTGACATTACCACCGTCAATGACAATATTATCGGTATAATCTTTTTCATTTTGTGTCCCTCCTATTTTTCCTTTCGCTATTAATACTTTTCAATACCTCAAAAAGTTTATTAAATGTTAAATATTTCTTTTATAATATCATAAAAAGACAAAATTTTCAAGATTATTTACAAACTCTACACAAAAAGCACCTTTCGGTGCTTTTTTGTGATTATCGATATTTTATAATTATTTTCTTCCCCATCGATTATGATAATAATTTTTGGTATTTATATAATTTCCATAACTAACCTGACGTGATATACGCTTTTGAACTTCATATTGTTTCTTTTGAAGTTTAGTTTGATTTTTTTGCTCATGTAAAGTTTGTCTTGCATAATCCAACTGTTCCTCTTGCATTTCCTGCATTTTTTCACGATGAAGTTCTTCTTCATAAAGATTATATGCCTCTTTAGAGCTATCGGCTCTTCCCGTTTGCAAAACTTCTAACAAGAATAATACAGCTTTTAAATTCAAATATTTTTGAGGAATAATATCGCTTAAATTTCTCATTTCCTCGCTTTTTATAAAATCTTCTATCACTTTTTCTTGTTGTTTTAGTTCTTTTTCAATAGGTAAAATCTTTTGATTATAGTATTCTTCATTTACACGACCATTTTTTGTATTTTGGCTTAGTACACTAAATGCAACAAGCATTACTCCCATTACTATAAAGCTCAATATAGCAAGAATCATTTTATCTTTAAAAAAGAAATACAAAGACAAACATGCTGATGCAATTCCGATGATTCTAAGAAAATTAATCCACTTTCTCTTTGTTTCATTTCTTATATTTTCTTCTTTTCTGTATTCCTCATACATTCTCTCTTCTATTTCATCATAGACATCTTGTTTTTTTGCTAATTTTTCCAAAACAACTTTTGCTTTGAGTAAATGCTTAATAAATTCTTCTTTCGTCATATATGATACCTCCCATTTTTCACAAAATGTTGACATTCTTTTCTTTATTATATCGCTTAAAATATCAAAAGTCAATATATTCGTTAGTCAAACAACGACACTTGGTCGGTATCCGGCAAATCATCGAAACAGCCGTTTTCTTCAAGGATATTAAGCGGATTTTTACCTATACCTGTACGAATTCTTAAATCTTCGACGTTTCTAAATTCGCCGTTCTTTCTTTCTTCCGTAATGCTTATCGCGTCGTTTTCGCTAAGTCCCGGAAGTGCGGAAAGCGGAGGAAGAATACCGCCCTCAACCTGTCTGAAATCGGTCGCGTGTGATTCGTACAAATCGACAGGCACAAAATTAATTCCTCTTGCGTACATTTCAATACAAATTTCAAGTATCGGTATAAGGTTTTCTTCTTTCGGAGTAACTGTTCCGTCCTTTTTCTTTGCGTTGATTGAACGCATTTCTTCACGAACGCGTTCTTCTCCCCTCGCCATTACCGATGCATCAAAATCGTCCGCACGCACCGTATAATATGCGATATAAAATGCTTCTGGATAATGTACTTTAAAATACGCAATTCTGAATGCCGACATAACGTAAGCGGCAGCGTGTGCCTTAGGGAACATATACTTGATTTTTTTACACGATTCAATATACCAATCAGGCACATTATTATCACGCATTTCCTGTTCATATTCAGGCGTCAGGCCTTTACCTTTACGCACCATTTCCATTATCTTGAACGAATGTTCTTCTTCAACACCGCACGAAATAAGATAAATCATAATATCGTCACGGGCACATATTGAGTGCGACAGGTCACACTTGCCCTCTCTGATTAATTCCTGTGCATTGCCGAGCCACACATCAGTACCGTGCGAAAGTCCCGAAATTCTTACAAGTTCAGAGAATGTTGTCGGCTTTGTATCTTCAAGCATTTGACGTACAAACTTTGTACCGAACTCAGGTATTCCGTATGTACCCAAATTTGTACCTATATCCTTACCCGGAAGTAATTTCAACGCTTTATTTGACGTAAACAAACTCATTGTTTCGGGGTCGCCTATCGGAATATCCCGTGCGTGCAGTCCCGTTATATCCTCAAGCATTCTTATAACCGTCGGATCATCGTGTCCAAGCTCGTCAAGTTTTAAAAGGTTTTGGTCGATTTTATGGTAATCAAAGTGAGTCGTAATAATATCCGAATTAGGATCGTCCGCAGGGTGCTGAACAGGGCAAAATTCATGTATATCATTTTCAAACGGTACAACGATAATTCCGCCGGGGTGCTGTCCCGACGTACGTTTTACACCCTCACAGCCTTTTGCAAGTCGTTTCATCTCCGCATTACGCATCACAAGATTTCTCTCCTCGCAATACTTCTTTACATAACCGAATGCGGTTTTTTCCGCGACAGTACCGATTGTTCCGGCTTTAAAAACCTTACCCTTGCCGAAGAATGTTTCGGTGTATTTATGGATTACCGGCTGATACACGCCCGAAAAGTTAAGGTCAATATCAGGCTCTTTATCGCCCTTAAATCCAAGGAATGTTTCAAACGGAATATCGTGGCCGTCTTTTCTGTACTTCGTTCCGCATTTCGGACACACCTTATCGGGCAAGTCACACCCCGACAAACCGATTTCAGACTCAATAAACTCTACGTTTTTACAATTCGGGCAAATATAGTGACCTTGAAGTGAATTAACCTCCGTTATATCCGACAAATACGCAACAAGCGACGAGCCGACAGAACCACGTGAGCCAACCAAATATCCGTCTGCAAGTGAATGACGTACAAGCTCCTGTGCAATTCTGTACATAACCGAAAAACCGTAAGTCGTAATCGAATGAAGTTCCTTATCAAGACGTTTCTGCACGATTTCAGGAAGCGGATCGCCGTATATTTCCTTTGCTCTCGTTGTCGAGTCGTTTATGATACCCTCTTTCGCCCCCTCAATTACAGGAGGACACTTTTTCGCAGGAATCGGTCTGACGTCCTCTATCATATCGGCTACAAGATTTGTGTTTTTAACAACAACCTCATACGCCTTTTCCTTGCCCAAATACTCAAATTCTTTAAGCATTTCTTCCGTTGTTCTGAAATACAGCGGTGCTTGATTGTCAGCGTCCGAAAATCCTTTGTAATTCATAAGGATTTTTCTGTAATCCGCGCCCTCCATATCCATAAAATGCACGTCACACGTTGCGACAACGGGTTTATTATACTTTTCGCCAAGTGCAACAATATGTCTGTTTAAATTTTGCAAATCTTCGTCCGTATTCACCATAGGGTGTTTCGGATCGGTTTTCATATACGCATTATTGCCTATCGGCTGAATTTCAAGATAGTCGTAAAAATCAACTATTTCCTTTAATTCCTCGTCACTGTCACCGTCTATCATCGCTCTGAAAAGTTCGCCAGCCTCACAAGCCGAACCGAGTATAAGTCCCTCGCGTTTTTCTTCAAGCAAACTTCGCGGTATTCTCGGTGTTCTGAAGAAATATTTCAAATGCGATTCCGAAATCATTTCATAAATATGTCTTAAACCGATTTGATTTTTTGCAAGTATGATAATGTGATACGCTTTATTTTTCTTTGACGCACTTCTTAAATCAAAAATATCATTGAAAGTTTTAAGCTCCGTCTTATCTTCTTCGCGAAGTTTTTCTATCATCTTAACGAAAACATCAGCCGTAGCCTTTGCATCATCTACCGCACGGTGATGATTTTCAAGAATAACGTGAAGATGTTTTGTAAGCGTATCAAGTTTAAAATTCGGAAGTTCGGGATACATACATCTTGCAAGCATAAGCGTATCAAGGTAGCAGAAATTAAATTCAAAATTATGACGTTCTGCCGCCTTTTTTATAAATCCTATATCGAACGCCGCGTTATGTGCAACAAGTATGCAATCCTTACAAAACTCAAAAAACTCACCGAGTATTTCTTCGATTTTCGGTGCGTCAGCCACCATACTGTCCGTAATACCCGTAAGTTCCACAATATTTTCGGGTATCGGCTGACACGGATTAACGAATGTAGACCACTTATCGACAATCTGACCGTTTACAACCTTTACCGCACCGATTTCGGTGATATTGTTTTTGTCGTTGTGAAGTCCTGTTGTTTCTATATCGAACACAACAAACGGTGAGTCGATATTCTGATTTTCCGCATTATAGACAATCTTCTTGCTGTCGTCAATCAAATATCCCTCAACACCGTAAAGAATTTTAATTTTTTCATTAAAGTTAGACGCTTTCATTGCGTCCGGGAACGACTGCACAACTCCGTGGTCGGTAACGGCAATCGCTTTATGTCCCCAATAAATCGCTCTGTTGATAAGGTCGTTTACGGAGGAAACCGCGTCCATCGCCGACATCTGTGTATGCAAGTGAAGTTCCACACGTTTTTCCGATGCCTCATCCATACGAACAGGCGGTTTTTCAATTTCCGCAATGTCGTTAATCATCACAATCGTTTCACCTGCATATTGGTCGAACTGTGCCTTACCGCGTGCAACGATATATATACCGCCGCCCTTGACTCCCTTTTTCAATTTTGAAAAAAGCTTGTTAAACGGCTCGTCATCTTCCGTTTTTGTAACGAACATTTTCGCAGATATTGAGTCCTCGTTATCGGTAATATCCATTGTTATAAGGTGAAATTCCTTGCCAGTTTTTTTAGATTTAATATCTCTGTCCTCAACAAAAAATACCTTACCCGAAAATACAACTCTGCCCGAATTATCGTTAATCGAATGAATTGATATAATATCGTCATTAATTGGTCTGCCGTAAAGCATATCCGAAACATTGGCTTTACCTTTGATTTTCGGGCCTGATGATGCAGACTGCATAGTCCCCTCATGACCGGGTTCGACTTCGTAAATCATTACATTTTTATCTTGCTGTTTAATTCTGTTATCAACCCTAACGATTACTTCCGTAAGATTACAAGCCTTTTTTACTTCACTTTCGACCTTCGCCTGCTGATAAGCGGACGTGTCAGAGCCAAGCAAAATACCTATTTTTCTTCTGTTTTTTGAAACTCTTATTTTTTCTATTTCCAAATCGGCTATATCTTTATCCGTTATCTTTGGAAACACAACACCAATTTTCGGTTTCATATAACATCTTTCTCCTCGTGATAAAACAGGCTGCCGACATTTGCCGACAGCCTTTTTGTATTATTTAAAATATTTAACGCCTGCCTCAAACAGCTTTTGGTCTTTGTTACCGGGAACATTAAACGATACGTTCTTACCGATACGTTCACTGTGTCCCATTTTACCAAGCACTCTGCCGTCAGGACTTGTTATACCCTCAATAGCATATACCGAACCGTTTGGATTCCAGTCAATATCATATGTTGCCTTATCTTCAAGGTTTACATATTGAGTTGCAATCTGTCCGTTTGCCGCAAGTTCCTTAACCTGTTCTTCCGACGCGATAAATCTACCTTCACCGTGTGAAAGTGCGATTGTATGAACATCACCTGTATTCACATTTGCAAGCCATGGTGACTTGTTTGACGCAATTCTTGTTCTTGCCATACAAGAAACGTGTCTGCCGATTGTGTTAAATGTAAGTGTCGGTGAATTACTGTCAAGGTCACGAATTTCTCCGTAAGGTACAAGACCAAGCTTTATAAGTGCCTGGAAACCGTTACAGATACCAAGCATTAGACCGTCACGGTTTTTAAGCATATTCATAACCGCGTCTTTAACAAGCGGATTTCTGAATGCGGTTGCGATAAATTTACCGCTGCCCTCAGGTTCGTCACCGCCTGAGAAACCGCCCGGAATCATTACGATTTGAGAATTGTTTATTCTCTTTTGCATTTCTTTCATTGAGTAAACAACGTCGTCACCCGTAAGGTTTCTTACAACAAATACATCTGCCACAGCACCTGCGTTTTCAAATGCTCTTGCAGTATCGTATTCGCAGTTTGTACCCGGGAATACAGGAATAAATACTCTCGGTTTCACAAATTTTTCTGTTGCAACAGTTATATTTCTCTTATCATAGCTGAATGTTTCAGGCTCACTTGTAAAGTGACCTGCTTTTGTAGGGAATACCTTTTCAAGCGGTTTTTTCCATACTTCAACCGCCTCGCTAAGCGGAATATTTACTCCGCCTACCGTAAATGAGTCAGAGCCTGTTGTACCGACTGTTACGGCACCGTCAATTTCTTCTTCAACTTCAAGTACGATTGAGCCAAGCGGTGCATAGAATAGCATATCATTTGTAAGGTTCTTGTCAAATTCAACACCGATCATATTACCGAATGCCATTTTTGAAACAGTTTCAACAAGACCGAATCCCTTAACAACGCTTGCCGACAATACTTTGCCGTCAAGAATAAGCTTATGAACTGTGTCATACATTTTCTTCAATTCGTCAAACTTAGGTAAATCGTTTTCGTCACGTTTAACTGTGAACATAACAAGCTTTGAGCCTGCTTTCTTGATTTCCTGTGAAATAACCTTATCAGCCTTTACAGGTGCAACGGCGAATGATGTAAGTGTCGGAGGTACGTCAAGGTCGTTGAACGAACCGCTCATTGAGTCTTTACCGCCGATTGCCGCAATGCCTAATGCAAGCTGTGTCTTATATGCGCCAAGCAATGAAGCAAAAGGCTTGCCCCAACGCTTAGGATCAGTTCCAAGTCTTTCAAAGTACTCTTGGAACGTAAGATAAATCTTCTTATAATCAGCACCCAACGCAACCGCTTTTGAAACAGATTCAACGATTGCATATATTGAACCGTGATATTGGCTCCAGCTTGAAAGTTTCGGATTATAACCGAATGTCATAACAGTTGCCGTATTTGTTTCGCCGCCAAGTACAGGAACTTTTGCAGCCATACCGTCTGACGGAGTAAGCTGATACTTACCTCCGAACGGCATAAGTACACTGTTTGCACCGATTGTTGAGTCAAACTTTTCACATAGTCCCTTTTGTGAGCATACATTTAGATCTGAAAGTGTTTCAAGCCACTTTGCCTTTACGTCAGTAACAACTTCTTGCTTAAAGAAACTGTTTTCAGTATCAGGAAGTACAACTTCAATATCCGTATTCTTGGTTGCACCGTTTGTGTTAAGAAAATCTCTTGAAATATCGCAGATTGTCTTACCTCTCCAGTTCATAACAAGTCTGTTCTCGTCTGTGACATATGCAACCTTTGTTGCCTCAAGATTTTCGTTATTTGAATATTCTATAAACTTATCTGAGTCCTCCGCTCTTACAACAACAGCCATTCTTTCCTGCGATTCGCTGATTGCAAGTTCGGTTCCGTCAAGTCCCTCATACTTTTTAGGAACTTTGTCAAGGTCAATAACAAGTCCGTCCGCAAGCTCACCGATAGCAACCGATACACCGCCTGCACCAAAGTCGTTACATCTCTTTATAAGTGTGGTAACCTTTTCATCTCTGAAAAGTCTTTGAATTTTTCTTTCAACAGGCGGATTACCTTTTTGTACTTCACTTCCGCAAGTAACAACGCTTTCTTCATTATGCGCCTTTGAAGAACCTGTTGCACCGCCGATACCGTCACGACCTGTTCTTCCTCCGAGAAGAATGATAACGTCGCCCTTTGACGGCACTTCACGAATAACGTTCTTCTTTGGTGCCGCACCTATAACCGCACCGATTTCCATTCTCTTTGCAACGTAGCCTTCATCATATATTTCCTGAACCTGTCCTGTTGCAAGACCGATTTGGTTACCGTATGAGCTGTAACCTGCCGACGCACCTGTTGTAATCTTTCTCTGCATAAGCTTTCCGGCATGTGTATCCTTTAGTGATACTCTCGGATCACCGCTACCGGTTACACGCATAGCCTGATATACATAACTTCTTCCTGAAAGCGGGTCACGAATAGCACCGCCAAGACAAGTTGCCGCACCGCCAAAAGGCTCGATTTCTGTCGGGTGGTTATGAGTTTCGTTTTTAAACATAATTAGCCATGGCTCGTCCTTGCCGTTTACGTCAACATCAACAACGATTGAACAAGCATTGATTTCTTCCGATTCATCAATTTCTTTTAAAAGACCTTGCTTTTTAAGCTGCTTAACTATGATTGTTGCCATATTCATAAGGCAAGTATCTCTGTCAGGTGCATACAAATCAGCTTTTGCAGCCTTATATTCATCATATGCAGCCTTAATGACATCGGCATATTTGCCGTTATTTATCTTAACATCATTTATCTTAGTGGAAAACGTAGTATGACGGCAGTGGTCAGACCAATATGTATCAATCATACGAAGTTCTGTAATTGTAGGATTACGCTTTTCCGTATCCTTAAAATACTTCTGACAGAATGCAAGGTCGTCCATATCCATTGCAAAGCCCATCTTTGAAAGAAACTCTTCCATTTTGCTCTCGTCCATTTCGGTAAAGCCGTCAACTGTCGCAACGTCATCGGGAACAACTGTTTCCATAACAAGCGAAGTCGGCTTTTCAAGACTCGCCTCTCTTGCCTCAACAGGGTTTATAACGTAATTTTTAACAGCCTCTGTTTCTTCATCTGAAATATCGCCGATAAGAACATATACCTTTGCACTTCTTACAGTCGGACGTTCCTTTTCCGTAAGAATTGAAATACATTCTTCAGCCGATGCGGCTCTCTGGTCAAACTGTCCCGGTAAAAATTCAACCGCAAACACTTTGCCCTCACTGATTTCAATTTCTTCATCATAAGCATTATCAACAGGAGGTTCTGAGAAAATAAGATTTCTCGCCTTTTGATATTCCTCATCACTTACGCCCGAAACATCATATCTGTTAATAATTCTGACGTCTTTAAGACCTTTTAAAGAAAGGTTTTCTTTAAGATCGGCAAGTACACCCTTTGCCTCAACGTCAAATCCGTTTTTCTTTTCAACATAAATTCTTCTTACGTTTTCCATGATTTAACTCCTTTATATTAAAACTAAACTCAATATATATTCATTCTATCACAAAATAAAAGATTTATCAACATTAATTGCACAAGATTTTGTGATTGCGCGTACAATTTTTATTGCAAATGCTTCCGTTATTTTGTATAATAAATTTACATTACTGATTTTGGAGTGATTTTACTTGAAGAAAAAGATTTTTTCCGCATACGATATAATATTTATAATATCGGTCATTGCTGTGTTTGTATACGCGGTATTTGTACCGCCTGTCCATTCGGTTGCCGACCAGGGCGATTTTGAAAGAGTTATGCGTCCGTGCGGACTTGATTTCCCGTCCGACTACTCTTTTTACGATTATGCCGTAAGATTTTTTTATATGAAATTTACATCGGTTGACTTGTTGCTATATGTGCCAAGACTTTTATTTTTAGTACCGACTACTACGTTTATATTCCCTACCGCTACAACAAGACTTATATGTCTGCCGTTCGGTGCGTTTGATATGCGGATTTTGGCGGTTATGATGTTTTTGTGGTACGCAACGGTATGCTTTTTTATACAACGTAAATTTAAAATTGAAAATAAGTTTTTGCATTATATTTTTCTGTTGTTTTTTATCGTTGTATTTTTTAACGGAGTTAATTTGACGATTTTAAACAGTCTGTACGGTCAAAGCGTTATGCTTGTATCGTTTGCAACTGTCGTGCTTTTCGGATTGTATATGTTTGAAAATGTACACGATGCTAAAAACAGCGTAATAATATTTTTCACTGTTTCGTCTTGCCTGTTACTCGGTTCAAAATTGCAGTGTGCCGTATTTACACCGTTCCTTATTATCGCTGTATTGTATGTCGGTTTTAAAAGCAACAAGCGAAATTTGTGCATTGTGTGTTCAATCGTTTTACTTTGGCACGGAGTCGGCGGATACGTTATAAACGGCGGTCAGCTTAATTTGGATACACAGTATAACAGTGTGTTTTACGGTATTTTAAAAGACAGTCCCAATCCGAAACAGGATTTAATCGATATGGGACTTGACGAAGATATGGCGGCCGACAGCGGTAAGCACGCATACCTTGATAAATCAGAATACAAATATCCGCCGCGAAGTGATATTATGAATGAAAAGTTTCATTCAAAAATGAGTAACGGAAAACTTATAAAATTCTACATCACTCATCCCCTGCGTCTTGTATCTGTTATGGAAACAACCGCACAAAATGCTTTTACAAACAAAATAAACCTCGGTACATTTGAGAAAAAATACGGCTATGCACCGAATACGTCCTCATATCGTTTTGATTTATGGGAAAATATCCGTGAGCATTTGCCGAAAACATTGTTCTTTATAATACCGAGTTATGCGGTATTTTTACTGATTGGTATTGTGATGTTGAAAAAGAAAAACAGATATGCCGTTCCGTTTATTTTCGTGATACTTATGGGACTTATTCAGTTCCCTATGCCGTATATCGGCAACGGTGCGGCTGATATTTCAAAACAGCTTTTTCTGTTTAACATATCGTTCGATTTCGGCTTAACCGTGCTGATTTATATGCTGTTTAAGACAGTTTCAAAAAAATTATCAAAAAAAATTTCAAAAAACAGTTGACAAACCGTATTTCCCATGCTATAATAACAAAGCAGTCAAGAAATGCGGGAGTGGCTCAGTGGTAGAGCGTCACCTTGCCAAGGTGAACGTCGCGAGTTCGAATCTCGTCTTCCGCTCCATTTAAGCTCCGATTTTATCGGAGCTTTTTTCATATTGTTGATAAAGTGTTCAGAATGTGCAAAATATTATTTTTATATTTTACACTTTAACTTATATAAATTTATCAAATATATTTTTCAGTAATTCAATATCATCATCTTCCGCACCGGCATAGCCTATGATGATTGAATTGCTTTTTTTATTTTCTGTCATATAATAATCGTCCATATCGTAAAGTTTCACGTCACATTTTAGAGCATACTCTATTATTTCCTTTGCCTTATCCGTTTTAACGACTATATGAAGTCCGACTCTTTCACCGCTTATATCTGCGTTACCGAGCGACTGGATAATCTTATCGCGTCTTTTTTTATAGATATTTTTCACTCTGCTCAAATGTCTTGAATAGTACCCTCCCGAAATAAATTTATTTAACGTATGCTGTTCAAAACGCGGAACGGTTGACGAATATGTACCGAAATGCTTGTCGAATTTTTCAAGCAATTTTTTCGGAAGTACCATATATGCAATTCTGATTGACGGTGCAAGAACTCTTGAAAATGTGCTTAAATACACAACTCTGTCACTGTTTGCAAGTCCCTGCATTGCGGGAACAGGCTTAATCGAAAAATTAAACTCGCTGTTATAATCGTCTTCAATTATATATCTGTCCTCCCCTTCTTCCGCCCACGAAAGAAGTTCCATTCTACGCCATACATGCATAACAGCACCTGTCGGAAATTGGTGTGACGGTGTTACGTACACTATATCCGAATCTGTTTGTTTTAAACAATCCGTACAAAGTCCGTTTTCATCTACGTCTATATAATTTATTTTTCTGTTGTTGTTTCTGAGTATTGCCGATATTTTTTTATAACCGGGATTTTCAACGGCAAACACTTTATCTCTGTCAAAAAGTTCTGTAAGGAGCATTGTCAAATACTCAATACCCGCACCGACCACAATCTGCATAGGCGAACATTTTACTCCGCGAAATTCGTGCAAGTATTTCGCAATACTCTCTCGCAATTCATAATCGCCCTTTACATTTCCGGAATTAAGGTACTCCGGTGTTGAGTACATAACCTCCTTTGAAAGCTTTATCCAAGTCGAATACGGAAACGAATTTATATCGACTTTATTTGTCTTAAAATCCGCCTTATATGCCGTTACACTCTCTTGTTCTTCTTCATATTCAAAGTTTCTGTCACCAACGGGAATATCAACCTTGCAAACATAAAAACCACTCCTTGCAACCGCTCTTAAATACCCCTCCTGTACCAAAATCGAATATGCTGTTTCAACGGTATTTACGCTTATTCCGAGATATTTTGCCAGTGCTTTTTTTGACGGCATACGCTCATTTTCTTTAATATTTTTATTTTTTATTTCATCTGCGACATACGAATAAAGCTGTTCGTAAAGCGGTTTTTTGGACGCTTTATCGGCTGTAAAAATAAAGTTAAACATAATCTGACCCCATAAAAAACTTGTATTTTGGCACTTTTAATAGTGTCAATCGGTGGTATAATTATAACCAATCCCAGGGAAAAAGTCAACATACGGCTGATTTATTTAAGCCGAGCAGAAAGGAATGTTAATAACTATGTCAACACAAATGGAACTAAACAGAAACCTTGCCCAAATGCTAAAGGGCGGAGTAATTATGGACGTAACAACACCTGAACAAGCTAAAATTGCCGAGGAGGCAGGCGCTTGTGCTGTAATGGCTCTTGAACGTATCCCTGCCGATATTCGTGCCGCAGGCGGTGTGTCAAGAATGAGCGACCCTAAAATGATTAAGGGTATTCAAGACGCAGTTTCAATCCCTGTTATGGCGAAGTGCCGTATCGGTCACTTTGCAGAGGCAAGAATTTTGCAAGCAATCAAAATTGACTACATAGACGAAAGCGAAGTGCTTTCACCTGCCGACGACAAGTACCACATCAACAAGAACGATTTTAAAGTACCTTTCGTATGCGGTGCAAAGGATTTGGGTGAGGCACTAAGACGTATAAACGAAGGTGCGGCTATGATAAGAACAAAGGGTGAACCGGGTACAGGTGACGTTGTTCAGGCAGTACGTCATATGAGAATGATGATGTCTGAAATCAGACGTATTCAAAATATGTCGGAAGACGAACTTTATGAGGCTGCAAAGCAACTTCAAGTGCCTTACAACCTTGTTGAATATGTTCACGAAAACGGTAAATTGCCTGTTGTAAACTTTGCCGCAGGCGGTGTTGCAACACCTGCCGACGCCGCACTTATGATGCATCTCGGTGCAGAGGGTGTATTCGTAGGCTCGGGTATATTCAAGTCAGGCAACCCTGCAAAAAGAGCGTCTGCCATTGTTCAAGCCGTTACAAATTACACTGACGACAAACTTCTTGCAGAGCTTTCAGAGGATCTTGGCGAAGCAATGGTCGGCATAAACGAAAACGAAATTGCACTACTTATGGCGGAGCGTGGTAAATAATGAAAATCGGTATACTTGCACTTCAAGGTGCATTTATTGAACACAAATATTCGCTTGACGCACTTGGTGCGGAATCATTTGAAATACGTCAAAAAAAAGACATTGAAAAACCGTTTGACGGTCTTATTATCCCAGGCGGAGAAAGTACGGTAATCGGCAAACTTCTTCACAAGCTCGATTTATATGAGCCGATTAAAAATATGATTGAAAACGGTATGCCTGTTTTCGGTACTTGTGCCGGACTTATCGTTCTTGCGAAAAATATTGAGGGCGAACAGGCACACATAGGTACTATGGATATTACCGTAAGACGCAACGCATATGGCAAGCAAATCGACAGTTTTTCCGAAGAAGTCGTTATCCCCGAAGTATCGGATAAACCGTTTCCTCTTGTATTTATCCGTGCGCCGTGGATTGACAGTGTCGGCGATAACGTAAAAATTTTGTGTAAGCTGAACGGTCATATAGTTGCCGCAAGAGAAAACAATATGCTTGTAACTTCGTTCCACCCCGAACTTACAAAAAATCTTGATTTTCACAAATATTTCATAAATATGATAAAATAGCAAAAATCCCGATGACATAATTCATCGGGATTTTTATAATACTAATACTGCTCCAAACTAAATTTGAGCAGAAAGGTTTTGATGTTATGAAAAGAAAATATCCGAATCACGTTATTTTCCGTAACAGTAATTTTGACTTTGACGTATGCAATGCCATATCCGCAACTGACTGTACCGGGCTTATTCCGTGGGCACCGAACAGCGAAGAGCAGCTTGACGCTTATGACGAAATTATAAACTACTCACCCGAAAGTGCAAACATCTACAACTACGACAAATAGCAGACAAACATTTTATAATCGTCTTCTCCGACCGAATACTCTTTAAAGCAATACGTTTTACCGTCATACCTGATTGTATCGGAAAGCACCGAAAAGCTGTCTAGCGGAATTGTAAGTCCGGTACCGATTGCCTTGACAAAGCTTTCTTTCTTTGTCCACACCTCAAAAAACGCATTGTTTTTATCGGCTGAACAATTTATATATTCGGTTTCTTCCGCCGTAAAAAATCGTTTTGCCAAATTCATATCACATTCTCGCAAGTGTTGTATGTCAATGCCAACATCTTTGTTATGTACGGCACATACCGCATATCCGCCGGAATGTGATAGATTTACATACAAATCCTTGTTTTGCGTTAAGTAAAGTTTTCCGCCGTTTTCTGTGTCCCACTTTACCGTTTTTTTTATATCACCGTTTACCGCATAATTTAGCAGCAGTTCCGCACCTATTGACTGTGATTTTTTATTTGCCTTTTTTAACCTATTGACTTTTTCAATTCGTTTTTGCGACAAATACTTAAACCATTTTTCATCATCGGCATTTATGCTTTTGACGTTCATATAATATACTTTCATATTTTCAGACTTCCCAAAACTTCGCCTATAGGCTCGCTTATAACAAGGTCGGCATTTTTATCGGCAGAAGTGGCGGCTTTATTGATAATAACAAGTTTACTGCCTTTGAAGTAATTTATAAACCCTGCCGCAGGATATACGTTAAGTGATGTACCTCCGATTATAAGTACGTCCGCATTGCTGATATACTGCACCGATTTTGTGATTGTATCGTCATTTAACATTTCTTCGTACAGCACAACATCAGGCTTGATTATACCCCCACATTCACATTTCGGCACACCCTTGCTGCTTTCAATATAATCAATATCGTACGATTTTCCGCAATCCATACAGTAGTTTCTAAGAGTCGAACCGTGAAGTTCAAGCACATTTTTACTGCCTGCCATTTGATGAAGTCCGTCTATGTTCTGTGTTATAACCGCTTTCAGTTTTCCTTTTTCTTCAAGTTTTGCAAGTGCAATATGTGCCTTGTTCGGCTTAACACCTTTTACAATCAGCTTGTCACGATAAAATTTGTAAAATTCCTCCGTATTATTCATAAAAAACGTATGACTTAAAATAGTTTCAGGCGGATAATCGTACTTCATATTATAAAGTCCGTCAACACTTCTGAAATCCGGTATACCGCTTTCGGTTGACACACCTGCACCGCCGAAAAATACAATATTGTCACTTGAATCAATTATCTCTTGTAAAGTCATTGCAATCATCTCCTAAAACATGCTCTCAGTTTATGTCGCCTATCTCATACATTGTCATTGCCAAAACCGCCTCACCGGCTGTTTCCGTGCGTAGTATTCTCTTACCGAGCGTTACTGTATCGATACCGCTTGAATGAAGTTTTTCGGTTTCGCTTAAATCAAAACCGCCCTCCGGACCTATGACAAATCCCACCGACTTAACGTCACTTTTTGAAGTTAAAATCTCTTTCAGTGTTTTCTGTTCTTCACATTCGTACGGCACAAAAAACAAATCAAATTCTTTTGATTTTTCAATCACTTCATTGATAGTCATAAATTCAGACACTGTCGGAACAATACCCCTTCCCGACTGTTTCGCCGCCGATTCGGCAATCTTTTGCCAACGGTCAATTTTCTTTTTCTCGTCCTTTTTATTGTCTATTTTCACAACACATCTTGAAAGTTTCACAGGCACAATTTCGGATATGCCAAGCTCCGTTGTTTTCTGAATGATGTACTCCATTTTGGACGCTTTTGGAAGTGCCTGAAAAAGTGTAACCTTTATATTCGGCTCTGTTTCGCTCTTTTGTCTTGATACGATATTCAAAAGAATTTTCTTAGGCTCTATCGTATCGATTTGAGCGTCATAATCCGTTCCCTGTCCGTCACACACCGTAACATTATCACCTTTTTCAAGACGGAGTACCCTTGAAATATGAGTTACGTCCTCGCTGTCTATTATAATTTGATTATCTGATATTTTATCTTGTGTTACAAAAAATTTAGGCATTTTCAAAAATCCTTTCAAAATTTCTATGACTTATTTTCTCTGCTTGTTCTTCAGTATATCCTCTTGCAAGCAGTCTGTCAAATATTTTATACATATCTTCAACACCGCTTATACCTTCGGGCAGACAGTCAACGCCGTCAAAATCCGCACCGATACCGATATTATCCTCACCGCCAAGCTCCATAAAATGCTCAATATGCTTTACAATATCGTCAATACCGCATTTATCTCTGTTCGTTAAAAACGGCGGATAAAAATTCACTCCGACGCAACCGCCGCTGTTTTTAATAATTTTAAATTGTTCGTCTGTTAAATTTCTTTTATGGGGACATATAAAGTCCGAGCAAGAATGTGTTGCGACAATCGGCATTTTTGTTACCTTTGCAATATCGTAAAATGACTTTCTGTTAAGGTGTGAAACGTCTATAAGCATACCGATTTTATTCATTTCCGCCACAACCTTTTTCCCGAAATCGGTCAGTCCTCTGTTTTCGTCACTTTCCAACGCACCCGAAGCAATATGATTTGAATAGTTCCATGTTAGTGCCGCGATTTTTACGCCGAGCCTGTGATAATTGCGAAGTGCCGAAAGTGAATATATCCCCTCTCCGCCCTCAATGCTTAAAACAGCTTTAACATTCTGCGGTAGATTTTGCGTGTGCGTGTGGAATGTATCTGTTAAATTCATTGTTCGCTCCGCACCGCACGTCTTATATATCGGATCTATAAAGCAAGCAAAAACTTGCGTATAGCTTTTATATTCCGACATTCTTTTTAAATCAACATGACAGTCATTTTCATTAAGGCTTTTACCGTCATCACGCACGCAACACAATGTATCGCAATGTGTGTCAAATACGGAATAGTTGTTTTTAGTGTCCCTATTCATTTTAGTGTCCCCTTATTAAAAAGCATTTTCAATATGATTAACTTTAACAAGAAATAATTCTCCGTTTTTCTCCTCATAAAATACTTCTATCACATCAAATCGCATATCGGTATTTTCCACATCTGCATAAACCATTGCGGCTTTTTTCACCCGTTCCTGCTTTTTGCGGTCAACATATTCGCTCGGCTCACCGAATAAATTACTCTTTCTCGTCTTTACTTCCACAAAAACAAGTCCGCCGTCCTTTGCGGCGATAATATCAATTTCGCCGAATTTCAAACGGTAATTTCTTTCAAGGATTAAGTAATCCATTTCAACAAGATAATCCTCTGCCGCCTTTTCTCCGAAATCTCCTATTTCCTTTGTCGTCATAATCATTCTCCCAATAATTTTCTTAAAAATGTTCTTCTGTGTATCGGACACGGACCGTATTTTAAAATAGCCTCATTGTGTGCCTTTGTGCCGTAACCCTTATGCTTTTCAAAGCCGTACTCGGGATACTTTTCCGCCATTTGACATATAAATCTGTCACGGCTCACTTTTGCCAAAATAGACGCCGCCGCTATTGAAATACTCTTACTGTCACCCTTTACAACCGTTTCGTGCGGTATTTCCATTCCGCTTATTCTGTTACCGTCTATAAGCACAAAATCGGGTGCAGTGCTTAGTCCGTTTACCGCACCGTTCATTGCCTCGTACGTTGCGTTTAAAATATTTATTTCGTCAATTCGTTTTTCGTCCACACTGAATATATTATATGCGATTGCCTTTTCGGTTATTTCTTCAAACAATTCTTCTCTCTTTTTTTCGGAAAGTTTTTTTGAATCATTTATTCCTTTGATTATAATGTCATTCGGAAGTATAACCGCCGCCGCATATACAGGGCCGGCAAGCGGACCTCTTCCTGCCTCGTCAACTCCCGCAACAACCGTATATCCGTTATCGCGGCAATTATGTTCATACTCATACATCGCCTTTACGCGTGCAATTTCTTCTTCCTCTGTAAGTTTCTTTCTCGGCATATTTTTTCTCCTGATTTCTATTTACCTCTACCAATTTAATATTAAATGTGTTATACTGATATTAAATACACGGAGGTGATTTTTTATGTTGTATCAAAGGGAAATTAACGATCCCGTTTTAATACAATTTATTATTCTTTATACATTAAATCAAGCAAAAGATTATGTTCCGTACAATAATCTTATAAACCTTGTTCTTGATAATTGTAACATTAATTTTCAAGATTTTCAAGTCGCACTTGATAATCTCGAACATACACATCACGTTAAAACCTTTCTTGAAAGTGAACACAACGAAAAATATAAAATAACAAAAAAAGGTATGAATGCAAGTGACCTTTACACTCCAAACATACCTGTTTACATAAAAGAACCTATTGATAATTCTATCAATGAGCTTTTCAATACCGAAAAAGTCCGTAATTCCGTACGCAGTAAGATTACCCGTATACGCAAAAACGAATACAGCGTCGAATGTGAGCTTTACGACGATGACGACACCAACCTTTTAAAGCTTTCACTATATGCCGGCTCGCGTGAAGAGGCAGAACGTATGGCTGTGTATTTCAAGAATGAGCCGAATATCGTTTACGAAACAATTCTTACTGCTTTTAACGAGGAATTACATCATATTAGCGAAGATTGACGCTGATATGACAGTCATAAGTCCTGCAACCGCAACCGAAAGGCTGCTCATTGCGCCCTCGATTTCACCGATTTCAAGAGCCTTTGTTGTACCGATTGCGTGGGACGCAGTTCCTATCGCAAGACCTTTTGCAACAGGCTCTTTTATTCTGAAAATTTTCAAAACCGCCTCAGCGATTATATTGCCGAGTACTCCTGTTATGATAATTACCGCAACGGTTATTGTCTGTATTCCGCCGAGTTCTTCACTCACGCCCATTCCTATTGCCGTTGTGATTGATTTCGGCAAAAGCGTTACATACTGTTCATGCGTAAGTCCGAAAAAATACGACATCAAAAGTATACTTCCCATACTTGCCAAAACTCCCGCAAGTATGCCTATAAACACTTCCTTTGCGTGTTCTTTAAGCACGGATATTTGACGGTATAGCGGTATTGCAAGGCAGACCGTTGCAGGTGTTAAAAGATAGCTTATATACTTTGCACCGCTGTTATATGTTTCATAATCAATGTGAAATATCTTTATAACCGCGATTACAAAGATTATTGATACAAGCAACGGATTTAAAACCGAAATTTTCTTTCTTAAAAATATTCCTATCAAATATCCCACAACGCTGATTACCGCACCGAAGAATATGCTGTCTGTCATTATATTATTCATCTTTTTTGCCCTCTTTCTTCTTGCCTGTTTTCATAATCAATTCAGTCGCTTTGCCCGTAACCGCCATAACCACGATTGTCGATATGATTGTTATAACGACAACCGGCAACATCATATCTTTCAAATCGCCCCAAGCCGTTACAAGTCCGACGCCGCCCGGAATAAACATAAGCGGCATTATTTCAATAAGAAAGTCCGAAGTTCTTTCAACGTGTTCAAGCTTTACAACCTTTGTACACAAAAGTATAAGCATTATTATAAGTCCGTATATGCTCGCAGGTACGGGAATAGGTATAAAATAATGCAACAATTCTCCGACAAATGTAACAACCAATATTATAAATAATTGATAAATGTATTTCATAAAAATTCACTCCTACCGTGTTCAAATAAAAAAGGAATACTTCATCAGCATCCCCTTTGGTTTACATCATCATACGTTATTATGTCGTTTATATCACGAATAGCCTCAAGGTGTTCTCTGCACGCTTTCTTTGCACAATCAAGATTAAGTGTTTTATAATTTCCGCACTCAATCTCACTCGCTCCGAAAACTTCGCCGTCGTGTTTAATTGTCTTTGCCAAAATATCTTTTACCGTTTCAAGAACTTTTTCTTTCGGAACCACATCGCGTACAAGCAAGTAAAAACCTGTTTGACAGCCCATAGGACCGAAATATAATACTTCATTCTTTATATCAGAATTTCTTACGAACGTTGCAAGCATATGCTCAATCGTGTGCATTGTCACATTATCAAGCACCGTTCCGCTGTTCGGTTTACAAAAACGTAAATCGTATGTCACTATATCTACATCAACTCTTGATACATAAATTCCCACACCGAGTTTCCTGTGGTCAACTTGAAAGCTCTTTATTTTATTCACTGTAATTTTCCTCCGTTTATGCTGTTTAAAAGTTCAAGTATAATCTTGATTGAATTTGCCGCTGCCATTTTTACAAATTCGGGATAATCCATATGTGAATCGTCGTTTGCGCCGTCCGATATTGCACGCAGTACACCGAAAGGCACACCGTTCATATAACAAACGTGTCCGATACTTGCTCCCTCCATTTCAGCGGCAATAGCACCGAAATTATCTTTTATTCTATCTCTTTGTTCCTGTTTGCTGATGAATTGGTCGCCCGAAGCAATAACACCTCTTTTTGATGTTATTGTGCCTACCTTGCTTACTGCCTGCTCCATTAAATCGGCAAGCTTTTTGTCACAAGGTATATTGACAAGATTAATGCCCGAAATCAAGCCGACAGGGTCACCTATCGGTGATGTGTCCATATCGTGTTCAACAACGCTGTCCGCAACGGCTATGTCGCCGATTTTAAATTCGTCCGAAAGTCCTCCGGCAACACCCACGTTTATCATAATGTCAGGCGAATACTTAAGTATCATAGTCTGTGAGCAGACCGCCGCATTTACCTTGCCGACTCCCGCAACCGCAACAACCGTTTCCACGCCGTTAATATTGCCTTTATAAAAATCAATGGTGCTGATTGTTTCCACCACTGCATTGTCCATAAGTCCTTTTAATGCCTGAACCTCAAGGTCCATTGCACCTATTATTCCAACAAGCATATATGTCCCTCCTAACTTTCTATCTATTATATAACTAATAAAATTGCCTGTCAATTTATGTTCTGTACAAATAATTACTCTTTTTTGCTTTATCCTTTGACATTCGGCAAAAAAAGTTGTATAATGATATGACGTTAGGAGAGATTATATGGATTTTGTAGCTATTGACTTTGAAACCGCCACATCAAATTATACAAGCGTATGCAGTCTTGGTATATGTGTGGTGGAAAACAACAAGATAACTGACAGAAAAGAAATTCTTATTAAACCTGAACCGTTTGAGTTTAATGATTATAATATAAAAATTCACGGAATTACACCTGATATGGTTGTGAACAAGCCTACACTTGCGGATTATTGGGATAAGTTAAAGCCGTACCTTGACCACAAAACAGTTATTGCACATAATGCAGGTTTTGATGTCGGTGCACTTTGTGCGACTTTGGAACATTTTAATATACCGTTCCCGACTTTTGATTATTTGTGTACGGTGAAATTGTCGCAAAAAGCATATCCCGAACTTCCGAGTCATAAATTAAATAATCTTTGTGACGCACTCGGTATTCATTTTCATCATCACCGTGCTTATGATGACGCATATGCCTGTGCTGCAGTTATGGTTAGAATACTTGAAGATTACAGTCTTTTGAACCTTGATGAAGTTGAGGAATGTTTTGAAATGGAAATCGGTCACCTTACTCCGGATACTCATTTGAAGTGTAAAAAGAATAAGAAGAAACAAAAGAAAAATTCAAAAAAAGCCGTCAATGAATGACGGCTTTTTTGATGTTAAATTGTTGTTCGACACCCCTCAGTCGTTTCACGACAGCTCCCCTCAAGGGGGCGCCTTAAAAGCCTCTCCTTGAGGAGAGGTGGCACGAAGTGACGGAGTGGCGGCAAAAAGGACGCCGAGGCACTGTCCCCTACGAAGTGAATGCGATTTTTGGGCGACCGATGATCGCCCCTACGAATTGCATATTTTTTTGTATCAGCCACACTTACAATCGGCTCCACTTGAGGGGAGCTGACGGCGGAGCCGTCTGAGGGGTGGCAAGAGGGACTCGGGGTGCCGTTCCCTACGAAGTGTATGCGATTTTCGGGCGACCGATGATCGCCCCTACGAATTGCATATTTTTTTGTATCAGCCACACTTACAATCGGCTCCCCTTGAGGGGAGCTGACGGCGGAACCGTCTGAGGGGTGGCAAGAGGGACGTCGTGGTACCGTCCCTTATGAAGTAAATGCGGTTATAATCTACCATACAAGCAACTCTCTCTGTTCTCCTACTTCAATTCTTTAATTTTAAATTCACCGTTTTCATATATCATATACGTATGCGGATTACCGCCTTTGGGAATTGAAACAGAACCCGGATTTAAGTATGTAAAATCGCCCATATCCTCATTCGCCAAGATATGTGTATGACCGTTCACAAGATAATCGCCTTTTTTTATCGGAGGCAAATTATTCGGATTGTATTTGTGTCCGTGAGTCAAATACAATGTTTTTCCGTCAACGAATATAACTGCATAATCGGCAAGTACGGGAAATTCAAGCACCATTTGGTCTACTTCCGTATCGCAGTTACCTCTTACACAAAGTATCTCGTTTTTAATGCCGTTTAAAAGTTCAATAACCTTGTTCGGTGCGTAATCTTTCGGCAAATCGTTTCTCGGTCCGTGATAGAGTATATCGCCGAGCAAAATCAACTTTTCTGCTTTTTCCTCTCTGTATGCCTCAACTGTTTTTTGGGCATAGTAGTACGAACCGTGTATATCTGACGCAAACATTAACTTCATATTCATTTCTCCTAATCATGTAATTTTATCGGATCAAATCCCAAGTAATCTCCCGAAACAAGTTTATATTCAATTCCGTTTATTGTCCCCTCAACAGCGTTTCTGTGAGCCGCCGCGTGAAGATGACCGTAGATACACTTTGTTACAGGGTACTTTTTCATCATTTGTACAAATTCATTTTCCTTAAGCGAAACAGGCATTGGCGGATAGTGCGTGAACACATATATTTCATTACATTCCTTTACACTGTTTAATGACAATTCAAGTCTTAAAACTTCCCTATCGAATATTTTTCTGTCCTCACCGCCGAAATTATCCCAACCCGGATTTATCCAACCGCGAGTACCGCAAATTGCAACGTCCTCATACATAAACGAATTATTCTGTAAAAATTCTATATCATCAAAACCACACTCTGCGGTAAACTCACGCAATTTATTCATTGTCGTCCACCAATAATCGTGATTGCCTTTAAGCAAAATCTTTTTACCGTTTAATTTATGCAAATATTCAAAATCTTTTACACTCTGTTCAAGATACGTTGCCCACGAAAAATCACCCGGTAAAACAACAACGTCGTTTTCCTTTACGACCGACTGCCAATTATCCGCCAGACGTTCAACGTAATTTTCCCAAGCCTTACCGAATATATCCATCGGCTTGTCTATTCCGAGCGGAAGGTGTAAATCCGCAATAGTATATAATGCCATACATTTTCTCCTTAAAATTTATGATTACTATTATACCGCAAATTCTAAAATAAAGCAAGAAAAAGGTGTTCCTTTCGGAACACCTTTTCAGGGTCATGTTATATTATTCTGCAACAGTTTTTACAACCGTGTGAACACCGTTTATGTTACCCGACAGCTTAATCTGCATTCCTGCCTCATAAGCCGGAATTGTCAATGCGTTATCGGCAATATCTGCCGCTGTAATCTGTGTAAAGTATAGAATATCTTCACTCTTTACATCTGTTTCGTCAGCGTCTTTCTTCAGTGCCAGAACAACAACTTTTGCACCTGTATCGAATACAGGAATGTTTGCAACATTTACCGATGTGCCGTTCTTAGCCGCTGTCATATTTTCATCAACTGCTGTTTCTCCATCTGATGACAACTTTGTAAGAACAAATGCGTTAAACTTATCATTTACCTTATCAAATGTATCCGGTAAATCCAAAGACATTGTCACCTTATTTGCACCGATTGTAAGTTGATCGCCGTATGCTTTCTTTAATGCGATTGATGTAAGTGCGCCGAGATTATTATATGTTGCCGCAACGAATGTAACTTCATCACTGTAGTTAAAGTTCTTTGTAACATCAATTCTCTTAAACTTAGTCTTATCCTCATCTTCAAAACCAAACTTATTGATTTCAAATATATCCGACGACTTAATTGTAAGTTTCTTGCTGTCATTCATACCGCCGCTTGTTGATGATACTCTTACATATACATCTTGAGCGTCTGCCATTGCGTCAATGTTAATCTTACCTGACGCATCAATAGTAATCTTGTCACTGCCCAAAGGATATTTGTTTTCTGCATCATAAATATCATACTTAATCAAGTTTGAATTTAGATAAGGGAATTCAATACCCTTTCTTGACGCCTTTGTTGATGCCTGTGCGCTGCCGCCTGCAAGAACTGTCTGTGCGTCAACTGACAATGTCAGTTTATCAGGAGCTACGTTAAAGCTCATTACGTTATCTACGCAAGTACCTGCACTGATGTTGATATGATTTGCAGGGCTTTCTGCAAGATTACGAAGCGCACAAGTCAAGATGTACGGTGTGCCTTCCGCACCTGTTTGAGGATTTATTTTCTTACCGTTTTCGTCATACTTATAAACTGTCATTACTGCATAAGCATTTGCGTTACCTGTTGAACACATAACCTGTACATTGTACCAAGAATCCTTATCAACAGTCATTGATCCGACTGTCTTGTTACTTGCACCAAGTGCATTCAATGTTGTGCCGGAGCTTGAAAGCTGTAAACCAAGCTTACCCTTATCGTTACTGAATACTGTCCAGCCGGCACCGTCCTTTGCGAACTTCATATCAGCCGAGTAAATAACGTCTGCTGATGTATTTGCAGGAAATCCTACAAAATCATAAGCGGCTGTTACATTGTAATAACCCGAACCGTCCCATGAACCTTCTTCAAGAGTTGCACCTGAAACGTATTCTTCACATGCATTTGATGAAACGTATGTATCTGTGTACTTATCTTCATTACCTGTGTTCATATTTGCAGGAAGTATCTGTACTTTAACAGTACCTTGAACACTGCCCGACTTATTTGTACCTCTTACTGTGATTGTTTGAGGTACTGCGTCTTCTGTAACGCTTAGTACACCGTCATTTGTGATTGTGATATTTTTGTTGTTTAATGCTCTTAGATTTGCCTCGTTGCAAATAATGTACTTCAAGTCACCGTCACCCGGTGTTACTGTAGCGCCGCCAAGTGATGCAACTGCTGTAATCTGTGTATTTTCACCTACTCTTACTGTTGCTTTATCAGCTGACAGAGTAAGTGTATCGTATGTATCTGTTGATGTGTCAACCGCGTCTACATCAATAGTCTTTGACGCATATACGCCGTTTGTCGCTGTTGCACGAACTGTAATCTTTTGTTTTGACGCATTTGCACCGATTGTAAGCAATCCGCTTTCTGATATTGTTATGTTTTCATCATTCAGAACTGCGTCATTTGCCTCGTTATATACTGCCCATGTTACAGCAGGCGCTGTGATGTATTGGTCAAGTCTTGTTGCACCGTAAGTAAACAACATTGTTTCACCGGCTTTGATTGTATCGCTTGAGCTGTCAAGTGAAATTGTATCTGCACCAAGATTATACAGTGCTATATTATCAACACTTGTATTTGCAAGTATGTTTAGATGTGACACACCGTTTCCGTTAGATGCTGCCATATTTCTAAGAGGCATACCCGTAACCTTTTGTACAAATGTCTTTGTGCCGTCTGAATTGTACTTCCATACATACATATCAACATTTGCGTCAGCCGCACTGTAACGTCCTACAAGTGCGATATGATACCATGTATTTGTATCTGCACCAATCTTTGTATCTGTATAATCCTTGCCTCCTCTTTGCATTTGAATTGTACCGTTTCTGAATACAACCGCACCTGCAACCTTCTTATCACCTTTATCTTCCGGTGTAAATCCTGCACCGTCTGCATCAAATCTTACGTCAAGTGAAAGCATTACGTCAGCCTTTGTATTGGCCGGATATGCACATTCACTTTCAAGACAATATTCACCGTACTTATTATTGCCGTATGAACCTGTCTTAATATACTTTGTTCCGTCAGGAGCACCGTTTTCGATTGTTGCGGCTACAACTTTATCACCCGTGATTGATGTAAGTGTACTTGATTCACCGTTCATTGACGCTGCCAAAGTATCAAGATTTTGAGGTGTACCTACTGTTGAATCGTCCGCAAACAATCCCACAATACCGTCCACGATTGAATTCTTAACACTTGACAGACTCAAAAGTGCATTATCGCCGTCATCTTCTTTGCTGAACAATGCTGTTGTGTCTGCTTTTTCGCTTTCGCCGATTACAACCGGTTTGCAAATCGGTGTAGCCATATCGCTTTTCCATAGCATAATCTTCATATTGTCTGTTGTTACAAAGCTTGATGATACAGGATAATCATTATATGCACCACTCTTATCAAGTGTAACTTTCTTTGTATCAATGATCTTTAGAGTCTTGTCTGGGTTATAGCTTGCGAATATCAGGTTTGCATTTTCAATAGCGTCTACAGCCGTAACTCTTGCTGTACCGTTAGCATATTCAAGAACTGCATTTGGAGCATTTTCTGCGTTGTATATTACGTTAGCAGTCTTTGTATTTGTGTTCATATTGTAACTTACACCGTCAAGGTAGCCAAGTACAGCACCTATATCCGATACAAGTTCACCGTCTTTATACTCAATCTGAGCATTTAACAGGTTCTTGTCAGCACCCTTATTTACAAACAAAGTTGTTGAACCGTTTTGAATATCAATTTGTGTGTAACCGTCTTTCAAACCGCCTGTGATTGAAACAATCGGCAAGCTACCGTCTGTGTATGACGGAACGTCACCCTCTGTTTGAATTGTGTATTCAATATTCGGATTGACTTTCTTCAAAGCCTCCAAAGTCTTGATTGAGTCACACAATACGCCTGTTGTTGTATCAGGTCTGTAAGGTGATTTTGTATATCCTGTTATTGTTGTGCCGTTAAGCTTCATTTCATACTTATCAACATCTTCGTCAGGGTCGATTGTGTATGTATTGCCGTTATCTGAGAAATCAGCAGTTGCACTGCTGCCAAGCGTCTTTAGTGACGGAACTGTTTGTTGAATTACCTGTGCAACGTCGCCTTGTGCAAATGTACGTTGCATTTTTGTTGTCAAACCGCCTGTCATATTAAGGTCGTCTGTTGAGTTGATTGTAGCCGTTACAGGCGCTTGACCTTCAAGAGATGCTGATAGAGTAATTGCACCTGCATTTCTTGTTGAACGAACAAATATTCTGTTTGTACCACATTCTGCATAGCAGTAATCAGTGTTGTTTGTTGTAATCTTGTCGCCTATACCGCTGTTGTAACCGCCAAGAAGAACACCTTCACCGTTTAATGAAAGATTAATCTTGTCATATGCAAGCGGACAAGTGTTTCCGTCTTTATCTACTACTGCAACGTCAAAGTATGCAATATCACTGCCGTCTGCGATAAGTCCGTCAGGACCTGCAACAGGAGTAATCTTCAATGTTGTTGCCTCGCCTGTTGTTGAGATATAGTCTTCTGCAACGACTTCATCTCTTGCGTCATATGCAACAGCCTTAACTGTACCCGATTCTGTTACATCAATACCTGAGAATGAATATATAAATGTGCTGTCAGGCTTTGTTGATGTACCCTTTAGCTTATCATTAACGTAAAGTTCAACCTTTGAAAGACCTGCCGAACCGATAACGTAAACTGTCTTGTTCTTAGGATCACGTTTGCCGTATTCGCCTGTTTCTTCCCAATATGTACCGTTGTATGACTTTAGCGGATAGTTGTATGTATCGTCGCTAAGCTGCGGATAATTCCAGTGACCTACGATATGCAATTTAGGTGTCGTTGACTGAATTGTCTGCATTGTATAGAATACGTCTTTCTTTATTCTTACAGGGTCAACCTTACCTGATGTACGGCAGTTTTCACTACCTGTGTTTCTGTTATGCATATTTGAGTCTGACCATACCATCATAGCCGCAGCCGAATAGTAGTCATTACCTGATAAACCACCTACACGGTCTGAATAAAATTCATTGTAAGCTCTTGCGTCTACCAATGAAAAATCTTCCGATGTAAGGTCGTGTATATCGTAACCGTCCGTCTTTGACGCACCTGCACCAAGCCACTTATTTCTGTAATCATAGTCAGGTGGTGAGAAGTCATCCCATACACGTCTCGGAGCCTCTTCACGGGCATATTCTGTTTCCATAATAGGAACGTACTTCTTTATAGCCGCCATTGATGCCTTTGCATTGCTTGCATGTCTGTTAAGCATTGTGCCGACATAATCAGCCGCTTGAATTTGGTCTGTTGATGAAATTGTACGGCAACCGCAGAATCTTTCACCGTTAGGGTCAAGAGTATTCTTTAGGTCTGTCATTTCCTGTTGGTGTGCCGCTGTAACTGCGTTGTTACCTGTTTCCCAGAAAATTACCGATGGCGAGTTTCTAAAATAAATCATTGCGTCACGCATTGCCTCAACACGCTGATCCCATGCTCTTCCGTCAACGTCAGCCTCTTTATCACCAGCCGGACACGCCGATACTACACCGTACTTATCACCCGAACGAATTTGTGACGGCTTCGGCGCAACGTGCATCCAACGGATAAAGTTTGAATTTGATTCCTTGATCCATTGCATATCAAGGTCTTGCAACCAATCGTTTGCCACACCGATTACAGCCCACTCATTTGTTGAACGCTGTGCGTAACCTGTAAGCCATACAGGCTGGTCGTTAATCTTCAGACCGCCGTCGTTTATATCATATTCAACCTTGCGGAAACCTGTTGTTGTCTTTTGAACGTCAAGTACATTTCCTTCGCTGTCCTTTAGGACTGTATATACGTCATATAAGTTTGGAGAATCAGGACTCCAGAACTTCATATCTTCACATTTTGCACTTGCAACAATTTTTGTTACATCAACAGTTTCTGTGCTTGTTGCCGCAGGGTTATCGTCATAAGCGTCGTCAGGTACTGTTGTCATAAAGTGAGAATCTGCACCTGTATCTTTTGCTGTCTTAACTGATGTTGCGTCACTTTTAAATGAATATCTCAAATAAGGTTGCTTTGTATGATCTGCGTCAGCATCTGTTGAGTCCTTGTTAGGGTCAACCATTTCAACGACATTTACTTCCAAAGTAACGTCCTTATCTGCATCTTCATTTCTTACTTCGCCCTCAACTGTGATTGTTGCCGACTTTCCTCTTATATCAAAGTCTGTCGCATAAATATAGTTACCTTTTGTTTTAAGGTTATTGTATAGCGGCAAAGTCTGATAAGTCTTACCCTTTGCGTAAAGGATTACGTCACCTGTGATACCGCCTTGAACTTCGTTGAAGTCCTTTGTGTTCCATTGATAACCGTTACCGTCTGCCGCACCCGGTTCACTGCCCGGTTTTGTTTCTTTTGTTACCTTTGTTGTGTCAGACTGACCTCTGTCAGCCGCGTTATCTGTCGCAACTGCTATAAGGTTGTCTTGACCCGGTTTAACATAGTCTGTAATATCAAAGCCTGTTGCCGCGATACCTGCCTCATAGTAACCGACTATTTCGCCGTTTACATATAGGTAAACAGAGTTTCTTACTGCCTCAAATTCAAGGAAAAGTTTCTTTCCTGCATCTGATTCAGGGATTGTTATATGCTTTCTGTAAAACATAAAACCTCTGTAAAGTCCTGCCTCACCGGCATCGTAACAAGCACCGTCGAATGAATCTTCCGCGTTTATCGGATGCGGTACACTGACCGTATCCCAATCGCTGTCATCATAATCTGCATCGTAAAAGTTCTTTCCGTCTTTTGCGACGCTTGCCGATGCCTTAGCAAGCGGATATTCACTTCCGTCTGCCGCTTTTTTGAACTTCCAGTCGACGTTCATATTATATGTAACCGCCGGACTTTCCGGTTCTTCGTATACAGCAGAAGTTAGTTCTTCGTCTGCAAAAACCGGAACTGCCGCTAATGACAACATCATCTGTAATGCCAACAGCAGTGAACAAAAAATACTTATTTTTTTCTTCATTTCTCATTTCCTCCTCTTTTATATGCTTTAACGATTGATTTAATTATATCAAATTTTAAACATTAAAGAATTGCATATCTTGTTTTAAATATTGCAAAAATTGCTTTTCTTTGTGATAACTGTACATCTTGTATATTTTAATATTGTTTTTTTGTGCATTTTTACATACAAAAAAAGCAGTAACCATAGATTACTGCTCTTAAAATATCGTTATTTTGCAAAAGTTGTTTTACATTCTGTAAACTTCTTCAGGTGAAACAACCGTTACATTTTCGTCTTTAAGCACTTCAAGTGCCTTTTCGGGATTTTCAACACGAACAATTACAAGTGCACCCTTATCGCTCTTGCCGATAAATGCGTACATATATTCAATAGAAATACCTGCATTTTTAAGTTTTTCAATTTCACCTGCAAGTCCGCCCGGTTTATCAGCAACCGCAAGTGCAATAACGTCCGTAACCTTTACGACAAGATTATTGCTCTTTAGAATTTCAGCCGCTTTATCCGGATCGTTTACAATCATTCTCACAATACCGAAATCAGTAGTATCCGCAATCGACAATGCACTGATGTCGATACCATTCTTTCCTATTACATTAAGTATATCCGAAAGTCTGCCCGATTTATTTTCCACAAAAACAGATATTTGTTTAATCAGTTTCATAGCTTTTACCTCCCTATTAATCGTGAAGTTTACGGTTATCTATAACTCTCTTTGCCTTACCCTCACTTCTTGTGATGGTTTTCGGTTCAACAAGTGTTACCTTTGCGCCAAGTCCCAACGTACTGCGTAATTTTGCAACGATATTCTTTTCAATCGCCGCAACAGACTTAACATCATCAGAAAGCATGCCCTCCGACATTTCAACTTGTACTTCAAGAGTATCTGTGTTATTTTCTCTGCCGACAATAATCTGATAGTTAGGAGTAATATCGCCGCCGATTTTCAAAAGTACTTCTTCAATCTGTGACGGGAATACGTTTACACCTCTTATAATAAGCATATCGTCGGTTCTTCCTGCAGGTTTCTTCATTCTTACAAGTGTTCTGCCACATTCGCATTTTTCATAATCAAGTACGCACAAGTCACGCGTTCTGTAACGCATCATTGGCATACCCTCTTTTGTAATCGTTGTGAAAACAAGTTCACCGAATGAGCCCGGAGGAAGTACTTCTTCCGTATCAGGGTCGATAATTTCAGGAATAAACATATCTTCACAAACGTGCATGCCATTTTGAGCAGAACATTCATAAGATACACCAGGGCCTGTGATTTCGGTAAGTCCGTATACGTCATATGCCTTTATACCAAGCGACTGCTCAATCTGATGACGCATATCTTCCGTCCAAGGCTCTGCACCGAATATACCTGCTTTTAGACTAAGTTGGTCTTTAACGCCCATTTCGTTTATTGTTTCGCCAAGATACATTGCGTATGACGGAGTACAGCAAAGGTGAGTTGCACCGAGTTCAATCATAAGTCTGATTTGTCTTTCGGTGTTACCCGATGATGTAGGGATTGTCATAGCACCGATTCTTTCAGAACCGCCGTGTGCACCCAAACCGCCTGTGAACAAGCCGTAACCGTATGACACCTGGACAACCGAATTTTCATCGCCGCCTGCTGCCGCAATCTGTCTTGCCATACAGTCTGCCCACATATCAAGGTCGTTTCTTGTATAACCGGCTACAATCTGTCTGCCTGTTGTACCCGACGATGCGTGTATTCTTACAATATCCTTTTTGTCTGCCGCAAAAAGCTCAAACGGATAATAATCTCTCAAGTCCTGCTTTGTTGTAAAAGGCAACTTTGCAAGATCTTTAAGTTCTTTTATATCCTCAGGCTTTACACCCTTTTTATCCATTCTTTCTCTGTACATCGGAACATTTTCATAAACATTCTTTACCTGTTTTTGAAGTCTTTCAAGCTGAAGTTTTTCAAGCTCGTTTCTGTCCATTGTTTCAATTTCCGGCTGATACATTCCCATTGGGTACATCTCCTTTACTTTTTCTTTTTGTTTCTTATAAGCACTGCCGCTATAACAGCCCAAATAACAATAATTGCGACTGTCCAACCTATATAGGTAGTGAATAAATCATGTAGAGTTTTAATCAATAATTGCACTTTTTACTCCTTAAAGTTCATATCCAAGTTCAAACGCTTTAATATTGACATCAAGGAATTTTTCCGGAACAGTTTCCTTTATAACGTCAATCCAAACATTTTTATCTACGTCCATACTCTTTGCCAAAAGTCCGATTAAAACTACGTTTACAGCCTTGATTGTACCTGCCTTTTCCGCAAGAGAAAGTGCGTCAACAGCCTGCAAATTAATCTTTGCACTAAGTTTTTCTTCAATATTCTCAGGATATTCCATAGCACCTGTGATTACAGGCATAGGATTCATTTTTTGAGTATTGGCAATCATCTTACCGCCTTTTTTCAAATAAGGCAAAGCACGCATAGCCTCAAGCATTTCAAATGCCAAAATCAAATCCGCCTCACCGCGGTCTATAATAGGTGAATAAACCTTATCACCATACTTTACATATGTAACAACACTGCCGCCGCGTTGGCTCATACCGTGAACCTCGCTGACTTTAACGTCATAACCCTCTTTAATTGCAACCTTACCAAGTATACGGCTTGCAAGAAGTGTACCTTGTCCGCCGACACCGACTATCATTATGTTCATTCTACTTTTCCTCCTTTTCAATCGCACCAAACGGACAGACATTTGTACATAGTCCGCAGCCGTTACACTGTGTTGTGTCAATCTTAACAGTATCGCCGTCTAATGAAATTGCAGGACAGCCGAGTTTCATACACATCTTACACTTCTTACACTTGTCTGTTATGTGACAGTGACCCGAATACTTTTTACGCATATTCGGAAGAAGTGCGCAAGGTCTTTGTGCGATAATAACCGAAGGTTCTTCTCTTTCAACTTCTTCTTTTACGACCTTTTCAAAATTCTTTACGTCAAACGGATCTGCAACGACAACGTGTTCAATACCGATTGACTTGCAAAGTGTTATCAAATTAACTTGCTTTGTTTCTTCCTTACGGATTGTGTAACCTGTTGTAGGGTTATCCTGGTGACCTGTCATACCTGTGATTGAGTTGTCAAGAATTATAACAGTATTGTTACCCTTGTTGTATACAATGTCAACAAGACCTGTAATACCCGAGTGCATAAATGTTGAATCGCCGATTACTGATACAAGTTTCTTATTAAATTCAGCACCTCTTGCTTTTGCCATACCGTGTGCGGCACTGATTGAAGCACCCATACAAATTGTTGTGTCAACGCTTTGCAGAGGAGGTGTTGCACCAAGTGTATAACAGCCTATATCGCCCGAAACAACAAGACCGAGTTTCTTTAGTACATAGAATGTACCTCTGTGCGGACAACCTGCACACATTACAGGAGGACGAACAGGTGTAGGCTCGTCTATAACATCAAATTCAGGTGCGTCTGTATCCAAAACAGCTTTCTTAATCATTGACGGTGTATATTCGCCTTGAAGTGTAAATACGTCCTTGCCTATTACATCAACTCCGACGCTCTTACAGAAATCTTCGATAACAGGGTCAAGTTCTTCGATAACGAAAACTTTATCATACTTTGACGCAAATTCTTTTATCTTCTTTTCAGGTAGCGGATAAACTATACCGATTTTCAAATAATCAGCCTTATCGCCAAGTGCTTCTTTTGCATACATATATGCGATACCGCCTGCGATAATACCGATTTTTGAGCCGTTTTCTTCAACTCTGTTAAGAGGTGATGTTTCAGCCATTTCCTTTAGTGCGTTTATTCTGTCCTCAACGACAACGTGACGCTTTATCGCATTACCCGGCATCATTACATACTTCTGCGGATTTTTCTCGTAATCCTTTAATGCAACTTCCTGCTTTTCTTCTTCCTCAACAAGACTCTGTGAATGAGAAACTCTTGTTGAAAGTCTTAAAAATACAGGTGTATCGTATTTTTCGGAAAGTTCATATGCAGTCTTTGTGAACTCCTTACATTCTCCGCTGTCAGACGGCTCTAACATAAGTATTTTAGATGCCTTTGCATAGTGACGTGAATCCTGTTCATTCTGTGATGAGTGCATACCTTGGTCATCGGCAACGCACAATACAAGACCGCCGTTTACTCCTGTATAGCTTGCAGTGAAAACAGGGTCAGCCATTACGTTAAGTCCGACGTGTTTCATACAAGACATACTTCTTGCGCCGGCGATTGACGCACCGATTGCAACTTCTGCCGCAACCTTTTCATTCGGCGCCCATTCAACGTATATATCGTCATATTTAACTATATTTTCTGTAATCTCGGTACTCGGTGTGCCGGGATATGAGGAAACAACGCTTACACCGGCCTCATAAGCACCGCGTGCAACCGCTTCATTTCCAAGCATTAACTTTTTCATCATGTAATCCTCCTCGTTATTTAACCATTATTATAATTTTAACAAAATTCGCCTCTATCGTCAAGTACATTGTAGAAAAAAGCAACAAAATATATTATACTTTCATATTAAAATACCCATTTGCATTAAGCAAATGGGTATCAGTTCGGATTTTTCACGTTTCAAACAATCATTCAAGTTCAAATGCACCTGTGTAAAGTTGATAATACTTACCTTTTTGTGCAATAAGCTGTTCGTGATTACCGCGTTCGATAATTCTTCCGAGTTCAAGCACCATAATTACATCTGAATTTCTTACCGTTGAAAGTCTGTGTGCGATAACAAATACTGTACGTCCCGTCATAAGTGCGTCCATACCTCTTTGAACTATCGCCTCTGTTCTTGTATCAATACTTGAAGTTGCCTCGTCAAGTATCATTACAGGAGGGTCTGCAACTGCCGCTCTTGCGATTGACAAAAGCTGTCTTTGACCTTGCGACAAGCTGCCGCCGTCACCCGAAATAACTGTATCGTATCCGTCAGGCAACATATTTATAAACTCATCCGCATTCGCAAGTCTTGCCGCTGCATAAACTTCTTCGTCCGTTGCGTCAAGATTACCGTATCGGATATTTTCCTTAATTGTACCCGTAAACAAGTTTGTATCCTGTAAAACGATACCGAGCGAACGTCTTAAATCTTTCTTTTTGATACGGTTAATATTAATTCCGTCATAAGTTATCGTACCGTCGGCAATATCATAGAAACGATTTATAAGGTTGGTAATTGTAGTTTTACCCGCACCTGTCGCACCGACAAACGCAACCTTTTCGCCGTGGTCGGCATACAATGTTATATCATGCAGTACGATTTTTTCGGGATTATATCCGAAATCAACATCAAAGAATTTAACTTCACCCGTAAGACGTGTGTATTTAACACTGCCGTCCTTTTGAACTTCTTTCCAAGCCCACATATATGTCTTTTCTTCCGTTTCAACTATATTGTCGTTTCTGTCGTACTTAACATTGACAAGTGTAACATCGCCGTTGTCCTGTTCTACTTCTTCATCCATAAGATTGAATATTCTTTCCGCTCCGGCAAGTGCCATAACGATTGAGTTAAGCTGTTGCGATATTTGGTTTATCGGCATTGTAAATGATTTTGAAAGTTGCAGAAATGACGCTATAACGCCAAGTGTAAGTCCCGCAACTCCGTTTAGTGCAAGTGCACCGCCGATAATAGCTATAAGCACATACTGCAGGTTACCTAAATTAGCCATAATCGGCATTAGGATATTTGCGTATTTATTAGCCTCTGTTGCGTTTTCACAAAGCTCTTCGTTAATCTTATCAAAATCTTCTTTTGAATGTTCTTCGTGACAGAACACCTTAACGACCTTCTGACCGTTAATCATTTCTTCGATATAACCGTTTACCTTACCGATGGACTGCTGTTGTTTTACAAAAAATCTTCCGCTCGCTCCTGCAATTTTCTTTATTACAAACATCATACAGGTCGCAAACACCAACACAAATATTGCAAGATAAACATTCGATATAAACATCGCAACGACTACCGATATAATTGTAACCGCCGACGAAAACATCTGCGGAATACTCTGTGCCATCATCTGTCTTAGAGTATCTGTATCGTTTGTGTAGTAACTCATTATATCGCCGTGAGTATGTGTATCGAAATACTTAATCGGCAATTTCTGCATATGAGTAAACATATCGTCACGAATTTTCTTTAACACACCTTGTGCGATTGATACCATTGTTCTGTTATAAAACAATGTAGCAAGTATTCCCACTAAATACACAATACCCATTACGCAGATTGCTTTAAGCAAGCCCGTGAATACAGGGTTTGTACTGCCCAAAAGCGGTGTTATATAGTCATCGATAAGCGTACCGATAAACATTGAGCCGGCAACGTTTGCAACGGCACTCAGCAATATACATATCAATACAAAGATAAATCTGAATTTGTATTCCTTCATATATGAAAGAATACGTTTGATTGTCTTACCGGTATTTTGTGCACCGTGTTTATTCATCGTCACCGCCTCCTTTCACCTGTGAATTATATACTTCCTTATATATTTCGTTGTTCTTCAAAAGTTCCTCATGAGTACCTATTCCGTTTATTTCACCGTTATCCATAACAATTATCTTATCTGCGTCTTCGACAGATGAAATTCTCTGTGCAATAATAATCTTTGTCGTGTTCGGTATTTCTTCACGGAACGCACGTCTGATACTTGCATCTGTCTTTGTATCAACCGCACTTGTACTGTCGTCCAAAATAAGGATTTTCGGTTTCTTTAACAAAGCTCTTGCGATACAAAGTCTTTGTTTCTGACCTCCCGATACATTTGAACCGCCCTGTTCGATATAAGTATCATACTTATCAGGGAATGTCTGAATAAATTCATCGGCTTGTGCAAGCTTACATACTCTTTCGATTTCTTCATCTGTTGCGTGGTCATTACCCCAACGCAAGTTTTCTTTGATTGTTCCGGAGAACAACACATTTTTCTGAAGTACCATTGCAACCTCGTCACGCAATGACTCAATATCATATTCCTTTACGTTTCTGTCACCGACAATCACTTCACCGTCGGTTGTATCGTAAAGTCTTGGGATAAGCTGTACAAGGCTTGACTTTGAACTTCCCGTACCGCCTATAATTCCGACAGTTTCACCCGATTTAATATCAAGATTTATATTCTTAAGGCAGAGTTTTCTCTTTTTCTTTGAATATCCGAAGTTTACATTTCTGAATGAAATATCGCCGTTTTTAATTTCATATACAGGATTTTCAGGATTTGTAAGATCGCTCTTTTCGTCAAGTATTTCGACGATTCTTTCAGATGACGCTCTTGCCATTGTAATCATTACGAACACCATTGAAAGCATCATAAGGTTCATAAGAATTTGCATTGTATATGCAATAAGGCTTGTAAGCTCACCTGTTGTCATAGTTGACGCAACGATAAGCTTTGCACCGAACCACGATATGAAAAGCATACAGCCGTATGCCGCGAACTGCATAAGCGGTGCGTTAAATGCCAAAAGTTTTTCGGCTTTTACAAAGTCATCGTATATATCTTCAGAAACGTTTTTAAATTTCTTTTCTTCGAAATCTTCTCTTACAAATGATTTAACAACTCTTATACCTCTCAAATTTTCCTGTACAACGTTGTTAAGTTTATCGTATATCTTGAATACTCGTTCAAATATCGGGTGTGCGTGAGTCATTATAAAATACAATCCGCCGCCCAAAACAGGAATTGCAAGCAAGAATACAAGTGAAAGTTTATGATTTATACCAAACGCCATAATAAGCGAGAATATAATCATTATCGGACCTCTTACCGCAATTCTGACTATCATCTGATAAGCATTTTGTACGTTCGTTATATCAGTTGTAAGTCTTGTTACGATACTTGATGCAGAGAATTTATCAATATTTGAAAATGAGAAGTTCTGTACATTATAGAACATATCCTTTCTCAAATTCTTCGCAAAACCTGCCGATGCACTCGCCGCAAATTTACCCGACAATGCACCGAAAACCAATGAAATTACACATGAAATTGCAAGGGCGATACCTATTTTCAATATGTAATTCATATTTCCAGCGTCAATACCCTTGTCAATAAGCATAGCCATAAGAAGCGGTATTACAACTTCCATAATAACTTCAAGAGTAACAAAAATCGGTGCAAGAATCGAATCACGTTTATACTCTCTTACACTTTTTAATAATGTCTTTATCATCTAATTCCTCCTTTAAAAATGTAGTACGCTACATATTAAGGTAAAAATATACCCTATTTTTCACACTTATCATTGTCTTGGTACATATGTTCGTAAACCTTTGTTAAAAGTTTTTTGAGTTCTTTTTCCTCCTCATCATTTAATGCACCTGTTATCAACGAATCCATATACTTTCTGTGTTCTTTCATTTCACTGCCAAGCTCAAAAGCCTTGTCAAACAAAATAACCTGTCTGCATCTATGGTCCTCCGGATTTACCTCAACACGCACAAAATTATTCTTCTCCATACGCTTTAAAAGTCCGATAATCGTGGAATGTCTTAACCCAAATTCCTGTTCAATCTCCTTTTGCATTACAACATTCTTGCCCTTTTCAAGCATATAAAAAAGTATATTTGCCTGCGAACAGGTTATATCGTATTTCTTCAGATGTGCATTTGCCGCCATAGACATAATCTCATCTATCCTCTTAAAATAAAAGCCTATACCTTTCTTTTTCACAAATACACCTCCTCGCAAAAAAATGTAGCGTACTATACTTTTTGTGTAGTACGCTACATATTATACACATTATTAATATTAATGTCAATAAACCTTTTTCAAAGTTCATATTTTGTTCATTAATTGTTCACGTTATTCGGAAACGTAACATAAATAGTTGTACCTTTGCCGACTTTGCTCTTTACGCGTATAGTCGCATTATGGCAGGCACAAACGTGCTTTACTATTGAAAGTCCCAAGCCTGTACCGCCGACTTTTTTTGAGTGGCTTTTATCAACGCGATAAAAACGTTCAAATATTCTTTCCGTATCTTCGGGCGGTATTCCTATACCCGTATCCTTTACGGACAGTTCCACGCCCTTTGCCGACTCGCCGACAAATACGGTTATTTTTCCGTTATCCTTATTATACTTTATCGCATTGTCAAGCAAGTTATATACAAGCTCACTCACCAATGTCACGTTACCTTTTATGAATGTCGGTATCTTCGTATAATAAATCTGAATACCTCGTTCTTTTGCGGCTTTTTCAAGAACACATATCGCCTCTTCCGTAACCAGCGAAAGGTCGATATTTTCCGGATTTTCAACACTTCCCTGTTCGTCAATATTTGATAGATTTATTATATCATCTATAAGAGTAAGAAGTCGGTCGGACTCTTTTTCTATCTTTCTGCCAAACTCCTTGATGTCCTCCGCCTTTGCCATACCGTTGCTTATCATTTGTGCATATCCCGAAATGGTTGTAAGCGGTGTTTTAAGCTCGTGCGAAACGTTTGCGGTAAATTCACGTCTGATTTTTTCCGTCTTTTCTTTTTCCGCATTTTGATTTGCTATTCTTGCAAAAAACGGTTTCAACTCGTCATATATCTCTGCCTTGCCTATATTATTTATATCCACTTCATTAATCGGATCTAAAATATATTTCGTCAAATGCTTTGCACTCACAAACGAAACAGCAATAACGCATATTAAAATAATAATAACTATCGGCATTATGGTCAAAACCATATACATTATTACTTTTGTCGGCTGTGACATTCTTAATATACTGCCGTTATTCAATTTTACGGCATAATAATATATTTTTTCACCAATCGTTTCGGAATTACGGCTACTGCTCCCGTTTCCGTATGTAACGGCTTGTTTAACTTCCGGTCGTTCAAAATGGTTTTCCATTGTAGTTGTATCCGCCTCGTTATCATAAATAACCGTACCGTCTGATTTGATAAGCGTCACTCGAATATCGGATACATCATCATACATTTTGGTTAATATATTAATTTCACTGTTTTCGTCATAACCGTCTAAGCATTGTGCCAATATATTTGTTCTTGATTTTAAATCTGATTTTTCCTTTATCGAATACTGTGTACAATATGCCACCAAAATAAGCAGCATACTTACTATAACTGATGATATTGTAAGAATTTTCAGCGTGCCGTTTATAGCTTTTCTCATATCTTATATCCTACATTTCTTATAGTTTCGATACACTTACCCTTTTCGCCGAGTTTATGTCTTAAACTTCCTATATGAACGTCCAGCGTTCTGCTTTCGCCCTCAAAGTGATAACCCCATATCTTTTCAAGCAAAACCTCTCTCGGCACAACTGTGCCTTTGTTTTTCAGAAGATATTTAAGAAGTTCAAATTCTTTAAACGTTATCGCAATATCCTTTCCGTCAACCTTTACATTCCTGCTTTGGTTGTCCAAAATGATACCCTTGTATTCGATTATATCAGAACTGGCTTGCGGACCGCTCCTACGAAGGACTGCTTTAATTCTTGAAATAAGTTCCATAACGCCGAAAGGCTTTGTTACATAGTCGTCCGCTCCGTATTCAAAGCCTTTGACTTTGTCACTTTCAGTACCTTTGGCTGTTATCATAATAACAGGAACATTTTTAGTCGTATCGTTGTTTCGTATGTCTTTCAGTATAGCAATTCCGTCTTTATCCGGCAGCATTATATCCAAAAGCACCATTGACGGCAAACGCTCGCCAAGTCGTTTTTCAAAATCTGAGGCACTTTCAAAGCCCTCTGCCTCAAACCCTGCTGATTTCACTGCATACGTTATTAAATCTCTTATTCCCTCATCATCTTCGACGCAATAAATCAAATCCATAAAACAATCCCCCATTTATACATTATTCAACTTCTGACGATACTGAAAACGGCAATATATACTTTTTACCGAATTCAACGCACAATTCTTTATATTCAGGATTGTTTCGTCTGTTACTCATAACGTGATGCACATCATAATTTTCGTCATTGAGTTCAATAATAGCTGCAGCAACGTTTGCACAGTGATCAGATATTTTTTCAAGTGCGGTAATGTAATCGGTAAATACAAAACCTTGATTTACACTGCATCTGCCCTCTTGCATACGCTTTATATGACGGTTTTTAAGGTCATTTCTAAGTCTGTCGATAACGTCCTCCAAAGGCTCAACTTTATTAGCAAGTTTAACATCGTCCTTTGAAAATGCACTGATTGTAAGGTCGATAATTTCACCGACGGCATTAACCATTATAGTGATTTCCTGTCTTGCCTTGTCGGAGAAATGAACGTCTTTATCACGTTTTTCTCTCGCTGTAAATACCAAATCGGCGGTATAGTCCGTCATTTTCTCAAAATCTGATATTGCGTGAAGAAGTATTGAAACTTTCTGCGAATCCGACTCATTCAAGCTCTTTGCCGAAAGCTTTACAAGATATGCACCGAGTGCGTCCTCATATTCATCGGCAAGATTTTCTGTTTCTATAATTTTCCTATCTATCGACTCTGAATACTTTGCAACACATTCCTGTGCCATGGTAAAGCTCTCTTTTACCATATATGCCATATTTGTAGCAAGCGTCATACATTGTTCAACAGCGAATGACGGAGTTTGTAAAAATCTTTCGTCAAGCAAACCGAATGTGCTTTCTTCCGCACCCTCTTTAATTGTCATTCTTGCCAGTTTTTCAAGTAACTTGTTAAACGGCAACAATACAGCCGTTGCAACAACATTGAATATCGTATGAACTATTGCGATATTAAACGGTGTAACAGAATCGCTTACAAATGCAAAATTGAAGATTGCATTTGCCGCATAGAATAATACAAGGAATAAAACCGTACCTATAATATTGAAATACAAATGCACCATTGCGGCACGTTTTGCGTTTTTGCTTGCACCGATACATGATATAAGTGCAGTCACACAAGTACCTATATTTTGTCCCATAATTATAGGAATTGCCGCACCGAACGTTATTTTACCCGTAGAAGAAAGTGCCTGAAGTATACCGACAGATGCAGATGACGATTGTATAACAGCCGTTAAAACAGCACCTGCAAGCACACCTAAAATAGGATTTTGGAACATTGTAAGTATGTTTGTAAATGCCTCAACATCTTTTAAAGGCTCAACAGCCGCCGACATTGTTTCCATACCGAACATAAGTACCGCAAAACCAAGAAGTATGTTACCGATATTCTTCTTAGAGTCGCTCTTTGCAGCCATTGTAAATACAATACCGATAAGTGCTAAAACCGGAGTAAAGTTAGCCGGCTTACAGAGTTGAATCCAAAAGCTGTCCCCCTGTATACCGGAAAGGCTCAATATCCATGATGTAACAGTCGTACCGATATTTGCACCCATTATAATACCTATAGCCTGTCCGAGTTTCATAATGCCTGAGTTTACAAAACCTACAACCATAACCGTAGTAGCTGAAGATGACTGTATAACCGCCGTAACTGCAGCACCCAAAACAACACCTTTTATAGGATTTGACGTAAGTTTTTCAAGTATCTGTTCAAACTTACCGCCGCCAAGCTTTTCAAGACCGCTGCCCATTACGTTCATTCCGTAAAGGAACATCGCCAGTCCTCCGAACAATGAAAATAAGCCAAAAATGTTCATAATTTTATCCCCTTATTTATATATTTTATAAAATCCTCTAAGCTAATTATATATAATCTATGTAAAATTGTATTCAAGCCTATCTTAAATTTATGTAAAATCTTTTAAAACTCGCCAGCTTTCGATTAATTTTTCAAGCGAAAACATTGCGTTTGCAGGGCTTGTAGACGGCAGTTTTACCGCATTTAAGTCAGAATTGTATTTTACAAACAATTTATACGCGGTATTTCCGTTTGTAAAGATTTTTTTAATTTCAGCCGTTTGTAAAATCCGTCTTAAATCATTCGGCGTAACATTTTTTATAGAGCTGTCGGACGAACCTTCTATGTCACAGCTTGCAATAACATCCCAAACCGCAATATTATGTTTTATCAAAAATGCTTTTTTCTCCTCTGTCGTGCCCGGACAGACGTCATTCATAACATTCGCAAGCACCTTCCAAAACCTGTTCTGCGGATGACCGTAGAAAAAGTTTGCTTCACGTGATTTTACAGACGGGAAACTGCCGAGTATAAGTATTTTTGAATTTTTATCGTATATGGGTTCTATTGTATGAAATTCCATTTCTATCACCTCTTAAATAATACTGTATAAACCTTAAATACACCTTAATTTTATAAAAATATCAGTGGAAATCAAATTTTGTATTGACTATTATATTTTTATATTATATCATAAAAATATTCATAAATAAAGAAAGGATTATAGATTATGAAAACAGCAAACGCACCATTGTTTAAAGACCCTATTCATAACGGAGCCGCTGACCCTGTCGTTATATATAATGAAGAAACAGGCACTCATTATATGCTTTACACCGCAAGACGTGCAGACGTTGAAGAAGAAGGCGTAATGTGGGTACACGGTACTGATATAGGAATTGCGGAAAGTAAAGACAACGGTAATTCATGGGAATATATAGGTATATGCAAAGGCCTTGAATACGGCGAAGGCAAAAATACATATTGGGCACCGGAGGTTATACGTTTCGGCGAGCTTTATCATATGTATGTAAGCTATGTTCCGGGAATTCCTGCCGACTGGAATCACCCGCGTTACATTCTTCACTACACCTCAAAAAATTTAATTGATTGGAATTTTGAAAGCAAGCTTAACCTTTCATCAGAAAAGATTATTGACGCTTGTGTATTCAGGCTACCAGACGGTATTTTCAGAATGTGGTACAAGGACGAGCGGAACGGCTCTCATACATATTTTGCCGACAGCAAGGACTTATATAATTGGGAAGTTAAAGACTGTGCCGCCGATGATGTTCCGCACGAGGGCGCTAATGTATTTGAATTTGGCGGTAAGTATTGGCTTATAACCGACTGTTGGAGCGGTTTGGACGTCTATTATTCGGACGACCTTACGACTTGGACAAAGCAAAGCGGTCGTATTCTTGACGTAGGCGGTACAAGAGAAGATGACGGAGTTATCGCAAATCACGCCGATGTATATGTAACTGACAACAACGCATATATTTTCTACTTCACTCACCCTGACAGACAAAAAAATATGCTTGAAAATAATATCGGAAACGAACGCAGAACGTCAATTCAAGTTGCCGAACTTGAAGTTAAAGACGGTGTTTTGGTATGTGACAGAAATAAGGATATATCGGTTAAACTTAAATAATATAAAAAGGTTAGACGAAATTCCGTCTAACCTTTTGTATTACTTTGATGTAGTTATGCTTATACTGTTTCCATCACTTGTCATTACAATATCGCCGCTTTCATCGGTGCGATACACTTCCACACCCGCGTCACTTAGTTTACTTAAAGTTTCCTCATTAGGGTGACCGTATGAATTGCCTTTTTCTACGCTTATCACGGCATACTGCGGCATAACTTCACGCAAAAACGGATATGACGTTGACGTTCTCGAACCGTGATGACCAACTTTAAGCACCGTTGATTTTAAATCCGCACCGCTGTTTAATATTTCTTCTTCCTCGTCGCTTTCGGCGTCACCCGTAAATAAGAATGATGTGTTTCCGTATGTGATTTTTAATACTATTGACGTACTGTTTAAATCCTTGCCGTTTTCGTCAACAGGTCCTAAAAATTCAACCATACTGCTGCCAAGCTGAATTTCGTCACCGACATTCGGGTGCTTGATTTCAACATTTTGTTCTTCGGCTTTTTTCTTGAAATTTTTATATGCCTTTGTATTCGCCTCTGTTTTCGGTGCATATATGTTGTCCGCTTTTGTTACCGACAACGCACCTGACAAACCGCCGACATGGTCCTCATGAGCATGAGAACACACAACATAATTAAGCTCCGTAACATCTTCTTTCTTTAAATATGCCGCTACCACATTACTGTCCGCAACATTTCCGCCGTCTATCATCATCGTTTCGCCGTCACATTCTATAAGCGCCGAATCGGCTTGTCCTACATCTATAAAATGCACCTCAAAATTTGAATTTTCGGGTATATCCGATGGGTTTACATTACTTCCCGATATTCCGAATGACATAACAAATGCCATTAACATATTTAAAATCTTGCTCATCTTCTACTCTCCCTTCATATATAAAATTATTATAACTTATAATTGACTTAATCTGCAAGTATTTTGTTGATTATTTTGATGTTTAATGTTAAAATATCTGTATAGTATAAATTTGAAAGGATATTGTATATGTTAAATGCTGTGTTTTTTCCGTTTTCGGAAATGTATATAAATCACGTTAAATCATCGGAAAAATATGATATGAAGATACAGCACTACCATGACGCATATGAAATATATTTGCAGGCGGACGGTGAGCGATACTTGTTCCTTGACGATATTTGTTACACGTTAAAGCAAGGCGATTTGGTAATTTTAAAGCCGTTTGACATTCACTATATGGAAAGCCGCGACATTGATTTTTACGAAAGATATGTTTTGAATTTCAGCAGTGATATGCTGAGCGGAATTTTGACAAAAACAGAAACCGACATTCTTTTCGATAACATCAAGTCGTGCGTATTCCATCTTAATGATGAGCAATTTACTCTTATTCTCGATTACTTCAAAAAAATTGACGCATTTTCAAACAGAATAGGTTTGCTTTCCGAAAAACTTGCGCTGAGCAGTGTTTTTCAGCTTGTTTCTGTAATTAAAGACCTTTCAAAAAATGCCGAAATTATCACAAGTCAAAATACTCCGTCCGAAATAGTTACGGCGATTGACTATATAAACAATCACTATAAAGAGGACATAAACCTTGACATTATAACCGAAGTCGTGCATATCAGCAAATATCATTTTTCACGACTTTTCCACAAAGCAACGGGTGCAACGTTTCTGCAATATTTATACAATGTGCGTCTTGTAAACGTCCACTCACTGCTTGCCGAAACAAATTTAAACTTAAACGAAATCGCTATTCGTACAGGCTTTTCGTCAAGTGCGCATTTATCAAGAATTTTCAAGCAAGTGTACAATGTTTCACCGCAAAAATTCAGACGTATGTTAAAAGAGAAATCAAAAAAGCAGTGATTAACACTGCTTTTTATTATTGCTGAAGTTGTTTTTTGAATATTGTTCTGAAAATCAATCTTGCAAGCGGTCCCGCAAAAAATATTTGCCAGCACAATGCCATTGGGAAATTCATAGCTGTTGTTTGCAACCATACCGCAACAATTTCTTTGCCCGGATTTTTAAACAGCAATGTTGCAATCATACTCATTGTCGGACACATAATACATACAATCATTGACGAAATTGCAAGCGTGATAAAGAACGGATTATCAACTCCCGGTCTTATAAATCTGAATGCAAGCTTTGTCGCAAGTTTTTCGACTGCGAAAAACTCAAGTATGAATGCGGCAGGCCACATTATAACCATTTCGTGAAATGCAAGCAAGAACACCTCATTGCTCATCTGTCCCTTGTTCAGGCTGATATTATAGCATATCATTGCGTACACCATAATAAAAGCCATAATCAGTGTGAAAATAATGTTTTGAAATTTTGTCTTTGGCATAAATTTTTACCCTCTTTTCTTAAATTTACGCAAAAAAACAACACATCCGTGTTGTTCGTTATCATCGTTAAGCACAATGTGTCGTTTCCAATTATATACCAAAGCATTATTAAATTGCGAGGATTATTTTAACATAACCAGTCTGTGTTGTCAATACCTTTCTCTAAAAATAATCAAAAATCACATCTTGCGATGTGATTTTTGGAACTGTCAACAGGCTTAATTACTTACCCATTCTCCGACCGATTCGTTTGTTACAACATTTACGTTTCCGGAGAAATCGGACGTATAAAGCTTACCGCTTTTTTTATCCACAAAGTAAATTTTATCATTTTCAACATCGAATTTTTTTACTGCTTTATCATAAATACACGTCAAGTCGCTTGCGTCAAGACTGCCTATATAAAGTCCGTTATATGAAGTTATAAGTCTGCCGTCCGCAGTCTTCACATCGTCTGCATAACAAACATAATTATTGTCACTGCCGTCAAGATTTACGCGGTAAACCTCCTCACGGAAAGGGTTTTTATAATAAATCGTATCTCCCCACTGTGCAATAAGTTCAATATTTATCCATGACGCGTCACCCTTTACGACCAAATGTTGATCTGTTCCGTCTATGTTCATACAATAAATATCTTTTCCGTTATCTTGATTTACAAACAGAATTTTATCTGTCGGCGTTTGCTTTTTACAAATAAGCGAATTAATTTGATTTAAGGTCTTAACTTCACTTCCGTCACGGCTAATTCTCATCAAATTACCGTACCAAACACCGTTTTCGACAAACAGATAATCTCCGTAATAAAAACAGTTAAACGGATACAGCTTAACATCATTGTCACCCATGCTTAATTTCACAAGTGACGTTCCGTCAAGAGTAATTCCGTACATTATATTGTCATTATCCAAGTTGAAATATATGTAATCCTTGTACTTTTTAGGGTATCTGACCGAATTGTCCGTAAGTCGTTCAACGTCGCCGCTGTCAATATTCATACGATAAAGAATGCCGCTCTTTTTTCCGCCGTCCGATTCCTGATAATATATCCACCCATCATCAACGGCAATTTTATTGACCGTTTTATTGATAAGTTCCTCTTCACCCGATATGTCATTTGCTCGGTAAAGGTGTCTGTCATTTTTAGACAAATAGTAAACATTATTGTCATACATCTCAAGTTCACAGACGCTGTTATCAGATAATTTCTGTCTGTTTGCACTGTTTTTGTCTACTGAATATAGCTTTTGATAGTCAGAATCGGATGCATAGTATACCGTACCGCTTTCGTTTATACGGCTGTCTATAACAACTCTGTTGTTTTCACCGTCCCAACCGACAGTTGCACCTAAAGTTTCGGAAACCGCTCTTACGGGAACATATGTTCTGTCATCAATTATTTTAGCAGGTACGTCAAGCTGAATTTGGTCAACCCAAATTGCCGAACCGTCTGAATTATATACTCCCGTACTCATAATTTGATTATCAACAGGCACGCATATAAATTCGCCGTTTCTCTCAGCCCAAACCGTTCTGCCGTTATTGTCCCACGACACATTTGCACCGAAAGCCTCAAATATCGCTCTCATCGGTACAAGTACACGTTCGTCAATATTCTTCGGATTAACGTCACATTCCAATTTTTCGCCGTCAATATATACTTCTATAACGTCATTAGCCAAAGCATTTACGCACGGCAACATAATTATTCCGCTTATCAAAAGTGCAATCAGTTTTTTCAAGATAATCGCTCCTTTATTACAGCATAAATATCATCATTTATATCTTCGACACTTCTTATTTTTCCGTTTTCAACACATGAAATATGTTTCCAGCCGAAACGTTTTGATACGTATACTGCATTATCATAGCTTTTTTGAAGATACGATATATCACTCTCGTGTATATCCTTTTTATCCCCACCGTTTGACTTGTTCGCCCTGTCTTTCATTAATTCTATACCGTACTTTGGCGGCATATCAAGAAATATCGTAACGTTTGGACGCGGAAGTCCGTAAACATTGTATTCAAGGTCGTCAAGCCACGTTAAAAACTTGTCTTTTTCTTCTTGATTTTCGATTTTGCTTGCCTGATGTATAAGATTTGACGACACATATCTGTCTGCCAAAATCAATGTACCGTTTTCGTAATCCTTTCCCCAATCGGTTTTATACGTCGCAAATCTGTCAGCCGCAAAAAACGTTGATGTGGCATACGCATTCACATCTGACGGCTTGTCGCCGAATTCACCGTTTAGGTACATCTTTACAAGTGTTGACGATGGGTTGTCATACGCCGGAAACGACACAGACTTTATTTTTAATTCGTTATTTTCAAGACGTTTTTTTAAAAGTTCCGTCTGTGTTTGCTTTCCGCTTGCGTCAACGCCGTCAATTGCTATAAGTATCCCCATAATTTCTCCTAAAATCAGTCTTGTTTGTATTTTTTTCCTTTTGCAATTACCGTTGCCGCAAATTTAGGCAATTCCATCATTCTTCCTATGCGCCAAGGTTCTTTGCAAAGTCTGTAAAACCATTCCATACCTGTTTTACAGAATATTTCAGGTGCGCGTTCAACTTTTCCGGCAAATACGTCAAGACTTCCGCCAATGCCCATCGCAACGCGTACTTTAAGTGCATCTCTGTTTCTTTCAATCCACTGTTCCTGCTTAGGTGCGCCTAAGCATACAAAAACAATATCCGCACCGGAATTGTTGATTTCCTCAACAATTTCAGCCTCTTCTTCCAGCTTGAAATATCCGTTTCTTGTACCGACAATATTAAGGTCGGTGTATTCTTCCAAAAGCTTTTTCTTTGCCTCTTCCGCAACACCCGGCTTACCTCCGAAAAGGAACAGCTTGTGGTCTGTGTAATTCATTTTTTGCAAAACCTGTCTTGCAATGTCATATCCTGCCGCACGTTCGCTTATAGGCTTTTTCAAAATCTTTGACGCATGCACAACGCCTATGCCGTCGGCAGTAAGCAAGTCAGCATTATTAAGAAGTTTACAAAATTTTTCGTCTTTGTATGCAAGCATAATTATTTCCGAATTAGGCGTGTATACCGCATGAAACTTATCTTCGTCCAAAAAACGCATAATGCAGTCAGTAGCCTGTGAAATGTTCACCATGTCAACGTGAACACCAAGTATGTTTACTTTATCCATGTTCTTCTCCTTGCTTTGAATATATTTTATTTGCCACTCCGTCACTTCGTGACGCCTCTCCTCAAGGAGAGGCTTTTCGGCTCCCATTGAGGGGAGCTGTCGCCATTGCCGACTATGGGGTGGCTTTTTAGGGTGACCAATGTTCGCCTCTACGAGTATCCTCATTTGCCACCACTCCGTCACTTCGTGACACCTCTCCTCAAGGAGAGGCTTTTCGGCTCCCATTGAGGGGAGTCGTCGGCATTGCCGTCTGTGGGGTGGCTTTTTTGGGGGCGACCAATGATCGCCACTACGAGCATCCTCATTTGCCACCACTCCGTCACTTCGTGACACCTCTCCTCAAGGAGAGGCTTTTCGGCTCCCATTGAGGGGAGCTGTCGGCATTGCCGTCTGTGGGGTGTTTTTTTGGCGACCAATGATCGCCACTACGAATATCTATTATCTGTTATCTATTTTTGTATACTCCTTACTGTGTACCATCGACTTATATGCCGGTCTGATAATTCTGCCGCAGCCGATAACTTCTTCAAGTCTATGTGCGCACCAGCCGACAATTCTTGAAATAGCGAAAAGCGGTGTATACATTTCGGTAGGTATGCCGAGCATTTTATAAACAAAGCCAGAATACATATCAACGTTCGCACACATAACCTTATGATTATTCTTAACTTCCGCAAATACACCCGGTGTAAGACGTTCAACACTGCAATACAGTTTAAATTCCTTTTCAAATTCAGGGTGATTTGAAACAAGCTGACCTGCTTTTTCTTTAAGCAAAATACATCTTGGGTCACTGTATGTATAAATAGCGTGTCCCATACCGTATATAAGTCCCGAACCGTCAAAAGCCTCTTTACGAAGAATTTTTGCAAGGAATGCCTTAACCTCCTCATCATCTTCCCAGTGCTTAACGTTTGCCTTGATTTCTTCCATCATACCCATAACTTTTGCGTTTGCACCACCGTGCTTAGGACCTTTAAGTGAACCGATAGCCGCCGCAATAGCAGAATATGTATCAGTATCCGATGAAGAAACAACTCTTGTTGTAAATGCCGAATTGTTACCTCCGCCGTGTTCAGCGTGTATCATAAGCAATACATCAAGCATTTCCGCTTCTTCACGAGTATATTTATTATCGGGTCTTATCATATAAAGCAGATTCTCAGCTGTTGACAATCTTGGCTGCGGTGTGTGAAGATACAGACTTTTTCCGTCATGATAATGGCTCTTCGCCTGATAGCCGTATGCCGCCATTACAGGAAGTCTTGCAATCAATTCTATTGACTGACGCAGGATATTACCCGTTGAAATATCATCCGGATTTGAGTCATACGAATAAGACGCAAGTACGGAACGGGCAATTTTATTCATTATATTCTTACTAGGAGCTTTCAAAATCATATCTTCCGCAAAGCCTTCCGGCAATACACGAAGATTTCCGATAAGTCTTGAAAAATCGTCCAAAGTCTTTTTATCCGGAAGATGTCCGAATAACAGCAGATATGCTACTTCTTCAAAACCAAATCTCTTCTCTTTTTCACAGTTTTTAACTATATCTGTAAGGTCATAACCACGGTATCTCAAATGACCTTCCATAGGGATTTTTTCACCGTCATCAATATAGTAACCCAAAACCGCACCGACAGAAGTAAGCCCTGCCATTACACCTGTACCGTCATCGTTTCTCAAACCTCTTTTAACGCTGTACTGCTTAAAAAGTTCCTTTGAAAACGGCTGATACACATCTGATGCCTCTTCTTGAAATCTCTCTTGTAATCTCTTTTTATCCTCTTCCTTTAACATATCTCCACTTCCCTTCCGCTCCGCTATATCAGAGCTTGAAATTTATATCAGACTTATTTGATTGTCCTCTCCCCTTAAAATTCCTCCGGCTGCCGGAATATTTTTCGGTCTGTAATGCTCAATGTCCTCAACTGTGCATTGTTCTTTGTCTACAACCTTAACAACCTTTGCGTCTTTTTTACGCAACGTTATTACCTGTATACCCTGTGTACTCTTTGTCGCTTTAAGCGGAATTTTTTCCGTATTAACCAATAACACTCTGTTATTATCCGACATCAGAACAACATCTTTATCTTCATCAAGAAGTCTTATATCACATATCGGCGACTTATTTCCGTATGCACCGATAAGTTTTTTACGGTTTGTCTTAGTTTCATAATTTGAAAGCGCAACTTTCGCCATTTTACCGTTTTCAAACGTAAACAGCATTTCGCCCTTATAATCCGTTGTTACAACAGTATACACTATTTTTTCATCTTCTTCAAGTCCAAGTATTCCCGGCAGGTACTCGCCCATAGTGCTTACCTTTGCATCTGCAAGGTCATATGTTTTCATTTTATATGCAACGCACTTATTTGAGAAGAATATAAGTTCGGATTTATTTGTCGATTCCATTGTCTGAACAATTTCATCTGTTTCCTTTAATTTATGCTCCGTTGTACTTGAACGAAGTGATACGGCTGAAATCTTCTTAATATAATTATCTCTCGTTACGAAAATTGTAAGCGGATAATCGTCTATATTTTCCGTTTCGTTATACTCCGTTATTTCCTCACCGCTGATTAAAGTCGTCTTTCTTTCCTGACCGTATTTCTTTGCGATTTTCTTTAACTGGTCTGCGATAATATTCTTAACCTCGTTATCGTCACCCAAAATACGGTTCAGTTCTTCAAGTTCCTCCATAAGTTTTTCAATCTCTGCGGTTCTGTTTATGATATATTCCTTGTTCAAACTGCGAAGTTTGATTTCCGCAATATACTCCGCTTGAACTTCGTCAATGTCAAAGCCCTCCATAAGATTAGGAACAACATCGGTATCTTTTTCCGTATGACGAATTATTGCAATCGCTTTGTCAATATCAAGCAAAATCTTTTTAAGACCTGTTAAAAGGTGAAGTTTTTCGCTTTTTTTATCAATATCATATTTAATACCGTTTTTAACGCAGTTCATTCTGAACAGTATCCACTGCTGTAAAATCTGCTTAACGCCCAGAACCATAGGTCTTGCATTAATCAAGATATTGAAGTTACAGCTAAAACTGTCCTCAAGCGGTGTCAGCTTATAAAGCTTTGTCATAAGCATATCGGGATCAACGCCGCGTTTTAAATCAAGTGCGATTTGAAAACCGTCAAGACCTGTTTCGTCACGTGCGTCTGAAATTTCTTTCAGTTTGTTCGCTTTTACAAGCTCCATAATCTTGCCGATTATCGCTTCGACTGTTGTTGTATAAGGAATTTCGTTGATTTCGATACAGTTATTTGCCTTGTCGTAAGTATATTTTGCACGAAGTTTAAAACTTCCGCGGCCTGTTTCGTAAATCTTACGCATTTCGCTTTCAGAGTAAATAAGGTCCGCTCCCATTGAAAAGTCAGGTGCAGGCATATATTTAATCACGTCCGCATTTTCGTTTTTCATACAAGCGATAGTTGCGTCACAAACTTCTTTAAGATTGAATGAACAAATATTACTTGCCATACCTACAGCAATACCTTGATTTGGATTTATAAGAATATTCGGAAACGCAACCGGCAAAAGCGTCGGTTCTTTCATTTCACCGTCATAACTGTCTATAAACTCAACCGTATTCTTATTAATATCCTTAAACAGTTCCGCACATATCGGATCAAGTCTTACCTCCGTATATCTTGACGCCGCATATGCCATATCTCTCGAATACTGCTTACCGAAGTTACCCTGAGACTCGACAAGCGGGTGCAAAAGTGCCTCGTTACCGCGTGTCAAACGTACCATTGTTTCATATATGGCACTGTCACCGTGAGGGTTTAATTTCATTGTCTGTCCGACTACGTTAGCCGATTTTGTAAGTTTTCCTCCCAAAAGTCCCATTGTATACATTGTGTACAAAAGTTTTCTGTGAGCAGGCTTAAGTCCGTCTATTTCGGGAATTGCTCTCGATACGATAACACTCATCGCATAGGGCATATAGTTCTGCTCAAGTGTTTCGGTAATGGGCTGTTCGTCTATCGGAGCATATATAATCTCTTTTTCTTCTACTTTCTTTTTCTTCCTTGCCATAAAATTCTCCTATCCTTTATGATAAGTCAAGCATTTCCATATATTTTCCGCCGTTGTCGGCAATGTATTCTTTTCTGTCCGTAATATTATCGCCAAGCAATACGTCAAACATTCTCGATGTGATTTCCGCATTTTCCGGCGTTACTCTTATAAGCCGTCTTGTTGACGGGTGCATTGTCGTAAGACTCATCATATCAGGCTCGTTTTCACCAAGACCTTTTGAACGTTTAATATCGTATTCGTCACGTTCTTTCGACAATCCGTCCTCTGTAAATTTCTTTAATATTTCTTCCTTTTCACCGTCTGTATACGCAAAATGTTTTTCACCCTTACGCTTTGTCTTTGTAATCGTTATTTCGTAAAGCGGTGATTCGGCAATATACACCTTGCCTTTTTCGATAAGTGTAGGCATAAGGCGGTATATCATTGTAAGAACAAGCGTTCTGATTTGGAAGCCGTCAACGTCGGCATCTGTACAGATGATAACCTTGTCCCAACGCAAATTGTCAAGATTAAAACTTTCAATATTTTTATTATGAGCAGACTTAATCTCCACACCGCAGCCAAGCACTTTTACAAGGTCGGTTATAATATCGCTCTTAAAAATTCTCGGATAATCGGCTTTCAGACAATTCAGTATCTTACCTCTAATCGGCATAATCGCCTGAAACATCGGGTCACGCGCCAATTTACACGAACCTAAAGCCGAGTCGCCCTCCACTATATAAACTTCACGCTGTGAAACGTCCTTACTTCTGCAATCAACGAACTTTTCAACTCTGTTCGTTATATCCATTGTACCCGTAAGTTTCTTTTTTATATCAATTCTTGCCTTTTCGGCATTTTCACGGCTCTTTTTATTGACAAGAACTTGATTTGCGATTTTTTCGGTGTCTGTTTTGTTTTCTATAAAGTAAACTTCAAGCTGTTGACGTAAGAATTCCGTCATTGCGTCTTGAATAAACTTGTTGTTTATCGCTTTTTTTGTTTGGTTTTCGTAACTTGTCTGAGTTGAGAATGAGTTTATAACAAGTGCCAAACAGTCCGCTACGTCCGCAAATGTTATTTTTGAATCGTTTTTATTATATTTGTCATTCTGTTTCAAATATCTGTCAATCGCATATACGAATGCGTTTCTTACCGCCTTATCGGGTGAACCGCCGTGTTCAAGGTAACTTGAATTGTGATAATATTCAAGCATATTGACTTTGTTTGAGAAACAGAATGCAACTTGCATTTTCATTCTGTAATCCTCTTTGTCCGCCCTGTCACGTCCCTCGCGTTCCATTTCCCACGTTTCAACAGTTGTAAAGCTGTCATCGCCGACAGTTTCTTTAACATAGTCAACAATACCGTTCTCGTAATAATACTCGAACATTTCCATACCTGTTTCTGTTTCGTTGTAAAGAACGAATTTCAAGCCTGCATTAACCATAGCCTGCTTGTTTAAAACGTCTTGGAAAAATTCAATCGGTATATTTATATCGGTAAAAACTTCTGTGTCAGGTTTCCATTTTTGTACCGTTCCCGTCTGAACGCTTCTAGTTTCAGCCTTTTGAAGTCCTCCGACGTTTTCGCCTTTTTCAAAATGCAATGTATACTGCGTTTTGTCACGCACAACGGTTACATCCATATATTCACTGCTGTACTGTGTTGCACATGCGCCAAGACCGTTAAGACCCAAACTGTACTCATACATTCCGCCTTTATTGTTGTCATACTTACCGCCCGCGTACAATTCACAATATACAAGCTCCCAGTTAAATCTGCCCTCGCCCTCGTTATAGTCAAGAGGTATTCCGCGGCCGTGGTCCTTTACTTCTATGGATTTATCCATAAAACGCGTAACTTCTATTAAACTTCCGTAGCCCTCACGAGCTTCATCTATTGAATTTGATAATATTTCAAAAAAAGAATGTTCACAGCCTTCAAGACCGTCTGAACCGAATATTACAGCAGGACGCTTCCTTACTCTGTCCGCACCCTTTAGACTTGTTATGCTGTCATTTCCGTATTCCTGTTTCTTTTTCGGCATAAACTAACCGTCCTTTCATGTATTTTCGCTTTCAGCTATAAAAATACTATTATATCTTATTAATTATACTACTATATAGGTTGTTTTGTCAAACGCCGTAAGGCAACATTTAGATTAAATGAATGTTACACACTTCTTTATTATTTGTTCAACATTGATAAAACAACCAAATGATTACAGAGAAAATGATACATTGCGTAAAAAAATTATTTTCCTATTGTTTTACGACATTTTTTATGCTAAAATTATACTGTATATACAATGTATATACAGTTTATTAATACATTAATTTTAACGATTTGAGGTTTTAACTATGAATACCGCATATATATATCTTCAGCTGTATAAACTTTTTGACGACGTAACGCCTGTTCCGGTTGACTGCGGTCAGCTTTGCGACAAGGCTTGCTGTAAAGGTGACGACAGCGGAATGTTTCTTTTTCCGGGCGAAAAAGAAGTTTTTAATCTGTTAAATCCCGATTGGGTACGAATTGAAAAGACAGACTTCACATATGATTATAACGGAAAAACATATACCACGCCTATAGCTATGTGTCAAGGTTATTGTGACAGATATCAACGTCCGTTAGCCTGTCGGATTTTTCCGCTTACACCGTATCTTGACAAAAACGGTCATATGGATATTATCGTTGACCCACGTGCAAAAGGCGTCTGTCCTATGGCTAAAGGTTTTTATCTTGAAGATTTTGACGCGGTTTTCATTAAAAATATTAAAAAGGCATTTTCTTTACTTATGAAAAACAAGCAATTTAAAGCCTTTATGGTTGAATATTCAAAATACTTAGATGAATTTAAGCGTTTTTATAAATAATTAAACAGTATTCAGAAAGGATATAATTGTAATGCAGGAAAATAACAACGAGAATAAGAAAATTCTAAACGAAAATGACGCAAACGATGTAATGCAAAATTCCGAAAATACAGAAACAAATGATACAGAAGAAACAGATGTTACTCCTGTCAGTGAAGAAAATGTTTCCGAAAGCGAATTGACGGAAAATAACGAGTCTGATGTTCCCAATACAATCAGTGAAGAAGAAATAGCCGATAATTACAGTTTTGACGATGAGGAAGACGATTTTGCAATTTCTACCGAAGAAAATGACGAAACATCTCCGTCTGAGCAAGACGACAATGCAGACGACGATACAGAAACAGATATTGAAAAAGAACAGAGAAAAGCTGAACTTACAAAAAAAATAAAAGCAGGATTAAAAAAAGCGGCTGTTCCCGCTTTAATCGCAGTTATCGTACTGATTTGTACTTTCATTGCATTTTTCATATATTCCCTTTCTACTATAGAAGAAGATAAGGTTATGAAAAATGTGTACATAGAGCAGTTGGACGTTGGCGGTCTTACATATGACGAGGCACTTGATTCAATAAACGCAACATATCTTTTACAGGATGCTGCAATCACATTGACTTCAAACGGTCAGACATACGAAATAAACGGCTCAGACATAGGACTTACAGCCGTTGCGGAAGATACCGCAAAAAAAGCTTTCGATTACTGCAAATCGGACAGCACATTTAAAAATGCACTTGCCGCTATTGAACTTATGTTCAAACCGCACGTAATCGTTCCTGCCGTACAAGTCGATACCGAACAGCTTGACGCAAAGCTTAACGAATTCGGTAACATTGCACTTGGTGAAAGAAAACAGCATTACGTTGAATTTAACGATGACGGTACGCTTACAATATATTCCGGTAAGACAGGTTATAATTTAGACCCATCAACCGCCGAGCAAGAAGTTATTACCGCTCTTAGCAATGAAATTTTTAATAACATCGCGGTAACATTCGCTTCTGCCCCACCGGACGAAATGACTGTCGAATCACTTGACGCACTTGTATACAAAGACCCGACAGACGCAAGATACGAAGTCAACGGAAATGATGTAAACATAGTCGCAGGCGATACGGGACGTTACATAAATAAAGATGAGGCTGCAGCAATTATAGGAAATGTATACGAAGGCTGTGAACCTGTCACATTGCCGTTCTACGTTTCATATCCGACCGTTGACGAAAACACATTAAGAGAAAAATTATTTTCGGCAACATTGAGCAGTTATTCAACATCATACGGCAGTTCGACCGCAAACAGATGTGCCAACGTTGCAAGAGCGGCAAGCCTTATAAACGGCAAAGTAATTGCACCGGGTGATGTATTCTCATTCAACGACACAGTCGGTCACCGCACAATCGAAAACGGTTTCTCTACCGCAAAAGAATACGTTGACGGCAAGAGCGTTGACGGTATCGGCGGCGGTACTTGTCAAGTCAGCAGTACTCTTTATTCGGCGGTATTGTATGCCGACCTTTCAATTGTTGAACGTCTTAACCATATGATGACCGTAGGTTATATTCCGCTCGGTCAGGACGCAACCGTTTCGGACGGCGGAGTTGATTTCAAATTTAAAAACAACACCGACTATCCGATTAAAGTTTCGGCTTACACAAGCGGTGCGACAATCACTGTAAGCATTATCGGTACTGATTGGGAACCTCACAGAGAAGTTAAAATTTCAAACACTTCTTCAACTTCCGGCAAAAATACCGTTGTTCATTCAACAAGATATGTATATGTCAACGGTGAGCTTATCTCAACCGATACACTTAATACAAGTACATATATGCCGCACGAGCCATAATGCAAATTGCATAAATGAAAATAATATAAAACTTAATATTTTTTCATTTTACCCCTTGCAAACATTTTTAAATTATGGTATTATAATATTAGTCTTACAGCAAAGACGTTGTATAACAGAGCGAAAGCTCTGTTATATTACGTCTTTTTTTGTATAATAAAAACATTATACAAAAACAAAATATTTAAAGAACGGAGAATTGATATGTTTAACTCAGATTTGACAAAGCACCTTGCAGAGCTTTCAAAGCTTGAATTTACAGATGAAGAGCTTGAACAAATGACGGCTGATATGACAAATATCATAGCTATCATGGATAAAGTATGTGAATTTGATACATCAAAGCCTGCCTATGCACTTGATGCGGTTGACTATAAAGATTTAAGGGCGGACGAACATCGAAATTCGTACCCTACCGAAGAAATTGTTAAGAATGCGAAGAATGTTAAAAATAACAGTTTCGTAGTTCCTAAAGTAGTTTAACAGTCAAGAGAAAGGATTTGATTAACGTGGCTTTAAAAAAACTGAGAGAAATGCTTGACAGTAAGGAGATCAGTGCGGTTGAACTTACCGAGCAATATCTTGACAGAATAGAAAATTCAGATAAAGAAATAAACAGTTATATAACAGTGTGCAAAGAAAACGCACTTGCGGACGCAAAGAAAGCACAGGAAGTTATCGACAGTGGCAACAGCGGTGCATTTACGGGATTGCCTATTTCGGTTAAAGATAACATATGTACACTCGGTGTCAAGACAACCTGTGCATCACATATGCTTGATGACTTCATTCCTCCGTATAACGCAACGGTAATGGAAAAATTAAAGAAAGACAACATCGTTATGCTCGGCAAAACAAATATGGACGAATTTGCAATGGGCGGTTCATCTCAAACATCATATTTCGGCGGTGTTAAAAACCCTTACGACTTAACTCGTGTTACAGGCGGTTCTTCCGGCGGTGCCGCAGCAAGCGTAAGTGCCGACCTTTGTGCCGCTGCACTCGGTTCGGATACAGGCGGTTCTGTTCGTCAGCCTGCTTCATTCTGCGGTGTTACAGGTCTTAAACCGACATACGGCACTGTTTCAAGATGGGGACTTATCGCATTCGCATCTTCACTTGACCAAATCGGCGTTATCGCAAAGTCTGCCGAAGACACAGGCTATATGCTTGAGGGCATTTACGGCTATGATGAAAATGACGCCACATCAAGCAAAAAATCAGAGGGCAACTATAATTCACTTATCGGAAGTGATGTAAGCAAATTAAAAATCGGTGTACCGAAAGAATTTTTCGGTGACGGTCTAAATGACGAAGTTAAAACGGCTGTTTTAAATGCCGTTGAATATTACAAAAAACTTGGCTGTGAAATAGTTGACGTTTCACTTCCGAGTCTTGAATATGCGGTTTCGGCTTACTACCTAATTTCATCAGCCGAGGCGGCAAGCAACCTTTCACGTTTTGACGGTATCAAATACGGTCTTAGAAGCGGTCTTGGCGAAGACTTTAACGACCTTATTAAAAATTCACGCCGTGAAGGATTCGGTCAAGAGGTTAAAAGAAGAATTATGCTTGGCAACTACGCACTATGTTCGGGTTACTATGACGCATATTATAAAAACGCAACGCGTATAAGAACGCAAATAAGAAACGAATATGCCGATATATTCAGCAAGTGCGATGTTATGCTTACACCGACCGCACCGACTACGGCTTATAAAATCGGTGAACAGGAAAACGATCCCGTTAAAATGTATCTTGCCGATATTTATACAGTAACGGTAAACATTGCCGGACTTCCCGCAATTTCTACAACCTGCGGTTACGATTCAAAAGGTTTGCCTATCGGTATGAGCCTTATCGGAAAAGCATTTGACGAAAAGACAATCATCGCAGTATGCGACAGATTTGAAAAAGACTTTGAACGAAAGGAGATTGTACTATGAGATACCAACCCGTAATAGGACTTGAAATTCACGCGGAATTATTGACAGATTCAAAAGTATTCTGTACTTGTCAGAATGAATTCGGCGGCAGCGAAAACACTCGTGTATGTCCAAGATGTTCGGGACTTCCGGGTACACTTCCCCTTTTAAATCAAGGTGCGGTAAGGCTTGCCGCAAAGGCAGGTTTTGCACTTGACTGTACCGTAAATAATTACAGTGCATTCGACAGAAAGAATTATTTTTATCCCGACTTGCCTAAAGCATATCAGATAACACAATTTGACCACCCGATCTGTACAGGCGGTTATATAACCGTCACAGGCGGTAAGGACATCAGAATTAACCACATTCACATTGAGGAGGACGCGGGTAAGCTTGTGCATGACGATTATGAGGGCATTTCAATGGCTGACTATAACCGTTGCGGTGTACCGCTTATTGAAATCGTAACAGAGCCGGACTTCCGTTCAATCGAAGAAGTTCAAGACTTTGTTGAAAAACTTGCTTTGCGTTTAAAGTATGCAGGCGTGTGTGACGCAAAAATGGAGCAAGGCTCAATGCGTGTTGACGTTAATATTTCAATTATGCCTGTCGGCTCAACCGAATTCGGTACCCGTGCCGAGCTTAAAAATCTGAACTCATTAAAAGCAATCGGTCGTGCGATTGAATATGAAATAAACCGTCAAGCGGAAATTCTTGATAACGGCGGTACTGTTATTCAGGAAACAAGACGTTACAACGACAACCACGGCGATACAAAGGCATTACGTTCAAAAGAGGACGCACACGATTATCGTTACTTCCCTGAGCCGGATATTCCTCCGGTATTCCTATCGGACGAAGACATTGAGGAGATAAGAAAGTCAATGCCTGAAATGCCACAAGACCGTTTTGTACGTTATACAGAAAAGTACGGACTTCCGACAGATGACGCTAATCTTATTATATCAAGCAAGGAATTTTCAGATTTTTACGATGAGTCTGTAAAAATAAATCCGGACTACAAACAAATTTCTAATCTAATGCTTGTTGAACTTAACAGAAACCTTAACGATTCCGAAAAGACTATTTCAGATGTAACATTCTCCCCTGCCGATTTGGCAGAACTCGTTAAAATGTCAACAGACGGCGTTGTTTCCAAAAATGCCGCTAAGGATATTTTGAAGATTATGTTCAATAACGGCGGTAAGCCTATTGATATTGCCAAAGAAAACGGCTTTATTATGGACAATGACACATCGGGGCTTGAAGAAATTATTGATAAAATTATAGCTGAAAACGCAGACAGTGTTGAAAGCTACAAAAACGGTAATCAAAAGATTTTCGGTTTTCTTATGGGACAAGTGGTACGCACAGCGGGTAAAGGTGCAAACCCTAAACTTGCTAAGGACTTATTGACTGAAAAATTAAAATAAAGGTGGAATTAATATGCAGAAAATAGATGGTTCACAGCTTATAAGCGAAATCACTCTTGACGATTTGCAAAAAGCTGTCGGCGGTTCAATAAGCTTTTGTGCTTGCGTGCATAAGCTTAGAAAAATGAGCGGTTTCTCATTTGTAATACTTCGTACGGGAAGATATATTCTTCAATCCGTTTATTCAAAGGATAAATGTACAGGCGATTTTAACTCACTTTGTGAGGGTGCTTATATCAAAATCACAGGTGACGTAAAAGAAGAAAAACGTGCTAATCACGGCTATGAAATAACTCTTTCTTCGTTTGAAATACTTTCAAAACCCGCAGAGGAATACCCTCTTCACGTTTCAAGCAAAAAGCTTGGCTGTTCAATCGAAACTTCAATGGCACACAGAAGTGTCGCACTTCGTCACCCTGAACAGAGAGCGGTATTTAAAATTGCAGAGGGCGTTGTGTCGGCATTTCGTGAATTTATGTTAAACAATAACTTTACCGAAATACATTCACCCAAAATCGTTGCGGCAGGTGCTGAGGGCGGTGCTAATATATTCAAATTGAAATACTTTGATAAAGACGCATATCTTGCACAAAGTCCGCAGTTCTACAAACAGACTTGCGTAGCATTCTTTGACAGAGTGTTTGAAATTGCTCCTGTTTACAGAGCCGAAAAACACAACTCTACACGTCATTTGAACGAATATATCGGACTTGATTTTGAAATAGGATTTATCAACGATATGCATGATGTTATGGCTATGGAAACGGCTATGCTTAAATATGTTGTTGAGTATTTGCCGAAACATTACAGTGACGAGTTGGAGCTTTTGGGTGCAACATTGCCTGTTATCAATGAAATCCCTTCGGTAACATTCTTTGAGGCACTTGATATTCTCGGCAAGTCACATAATCAATTTGACCTTGATCCTACAGATGAAGTTAAATTGTGCGAATACGCAAAAGAGAATTATGACAGTGAATTTATATTCGTTGAAAAGTTCCCGGGATTAAAACGTCCGTTCTATGCAATGGATTCGGCAGACGACCCTAAACTTGCCGAAAGTTTTGACTTGCTTTTCAGAGGTCTTGAAATCACAACAGGCGGTCAGAGAATACACGATTATAACGAACTTCTTGAAAAAATGAAACGTTATCATATGGAGGAGGGCGACCTCGGTGCATATACCGATATATTTAAGTACGGTATGCCACCGCACGGCGGACTTGGTATCGGTCTTGAACGTGTCGTTATGAAAATGCTTGGTCTTGCAAATATCCGTGAGGCAAGCTTGTTCCCAAGAGATATTCACCACCTTGATCCGTGATGATATGATTATTTAATGTACTTTCGTAGGGGCGACCAATGGTCGCCCTTTTATTTTGCTCATTTGCCACCCCTCTGCCGTTTCACGACTGCTCACCTCAATGGTCATACAGCAGTGGCAATATTACACATTAATTTTTAAAACTCCAAAATTTTTGTTTTTTTTATCAATTATGGATAAATCAAAAAAACAATGCAAATAATATTTAACACAAATATAAATTTATTTTGGAGGAAAAGCGATGAAAGCAACAGGAATTGTAAGAAGAATAGATGATCTCGGAAGAGTTGTTATTCCAAAGGAAATACGACGCACTATGCGAATCAGAGAGGGCGATCCTCTTGAAATTTATACAGAAAAAGACGGTGAGGTTATTTTCAAAAAATACTCCCCAATCGGCGAGCTTGGTGACTTTGCCGCAAATTATGTTGAAACACTTGCCAAAGCAAGCGGACACGGTGCTTGTATAACCGACCGTGACAATGTCATTGCAGTATCGGGATTACCGAAGAAAGAGCTTATCGAAAAGCCTGTAAGCAGTGAGCTTGAAAATGTAATGAACGAAAAAATCATTGTAAGCTACAAAGACGGCAAACCTGTTTCAGTCGCTGACGGTGTTGAAAAATACAACGCGGGCGTTGTTGTTCCGATAGTATCGGAGGGTGACACGATCGGCTCTGTTTTATTCATTTTAAAAGATGGTGAAACTGCGTCTGAAGTTGAAGAAAAATTAGCAGAATCCGCCGCCGGCTTTTTAGGCAAGCATATGGAAGGCTGAAAAGGTTGTCTGCAATGTAAAAGGTGACTGCAAAAATGCAGTCACCTTTTATTTATCTTCTTCGCTTATCGAATTTACGTCGTTTTTTAAACTTTTCACGTTCTTCATAACGTCTGTGTTGTTCTGTCCTTCTATGCTGTTTTGCCTTATATATTTCGTTCTTCTTTTTCTTTTTCGGTGCAAGATACTTAAATATACCTTTACCCTCAAATTTCTTTGTTTTACCGAGATACAATACAACCGCTATTGCCGCCAAGCAAAGTACCGCTACTATGCTTACAATCGCAACTGCCGCTCCTCCGCTCTTTCTGTCGTGATGTCCCTTTTCCTGCGGAAGTGCTTCATTCGGTTCAAATGACGGCATTGGTCCAGGCATCTCAACCGGTCCTACAAGTGCCGGCTTTTTTGTCGGTCTTGGTGTCAGGGACGGCTTTGGTGATGATGATTCCATAGGCGAAGCCGTTTTTGTCGGTTTCATTGTTCCCGTCACCTTAGTCGTTGTCTTTGGTTTTGTTGTCGTTTTAGGCTTTGTTGTTGTTTTCGGTTTCGTAGTTGTCTTTGTTGTCGTATTTGATTTTGATGTACTTGATGATGTCTTATTTGACGTATTGTTTGAAGATTGTGCTTTCGTCGGTGCAGGTGTTTCAAACACAACCGAATCATTTATGTCAAAATTAAAGAATGTCGCTTTATTCTGCAACTTTCTCAAATGGCTTGTAAGTGCGCACACTGCCAAAGATGTTGCCTCACTGTTACTCTTTCCCTTACCGGTCGAAAATCCACCGTCTTTTTGCTGATACTGCATTAAGCCGTCTACCGCACTGCCGTTTTTAGCCACAAATCTGCCGTCACTGTCAGCATTAACACCCAACGTATCAAGTGCGATAACAGTCATTGCCGTTGATTCAAGGTCACCCCAATCACCGTCTTTGTCCTGTTCTGCCGACAAATAATTAAGTGCGTCCTCAACCGCATCTTTAGGGCTTAAATCAATCACATAACCCGTCTGATTTTGCGTTATCGTATACGCACCGCTTGTTTCGTAATATGGTGCAAGCGCCGTAACTGCAACTGCGGTACTGTACACGCTGTCATCAAAACTGCCGTTCGTATTTTGATGTGACAATATCCCTGCAAGTATATCGTTTCTGTTTGACAATGCCCATTCAGGAGTTTCAAAACTCTTTGAATCAAGAGCAATAAGTCCCCACGAATATCCGTTTACACCCTCTTTTCCGAGTGGTGAAACATTATCTCTGTAATAAATACCGTCCGCAACCAAGTCACGTCCGCCGACATTTCTCGGATCACCGCCCGACGCTATCGTTGCAAGCACTGTTCTTTGCATAGACGAGGCATTATGTTCTTCGCCGTAACCTGCCGCAACTCCGTCAAGGCCCGCCAAATATCTGCTGTAATCATAGTTTTTACCCATTCGGTTCAAAGCCATAATATAAAAATCAGAACTGTATGATCCGATTCCGTAAAACGGACTATCCTTATCAGCTTTCCATTCTATTGCTTTTTCTATAGCACTTTTTATGTCGCTTTCACTTGTTTCCGCATTGACGCACACTGTCGGAATCAGCATCGAAGTGCATAAAACAGCCGCCATGATTTTTTTCTTCATATTAAAAATCCCTTCTGACTTTAAATACTCTATATCAGTTTATCATTATACCATACATTACTAACAGTTTTCAACCATTATTCTTTACAAAATTCATTATATTTTCATTACAAATTTTATCGTCATATTAAACTAAATTCACTGTTATTTAATTATCAATTTTTATCAATTTATGATATGATAAAATTTAAGGGAGAATTGGAGGTATTTTTATGAAAAAACTTTTATGCACGGTACTTTCGACAGTGTTTGCTATATCATCGGCAGCAGCTTTAAATATGTCTGCGTATGCTGACAGTACAAACACGCAACAGGTAAGCTACAACTATTGGTATAATTCTTCTACAGGATATACCGATGAAAATGTGCACACACGTCAAATGGAAAAGCTTGACCGCGGTCTTATCGCAATAAAAACAGACGGCGGTGTATATTTAAGTTGGCGATTATTTGACAGTGAGGACAATATTTTCGGCAGTGCCGATAAAAATGTGTCATTTAATGTATATCGTGACGGCAAAAAAATAAGCGAAGTCGCAACCAAAACAAATTATGTTGATTCAACCGTTGGTACAAATTACAGTGTTGCACCCGTTATGAACGATTTTGAGGGAGATAAGTGCGACGCAGTAACGGTAAATGAAAACAGTTATTTTGACATACCGCTTTCAAAACCTGATGATGAAACAATTTATGACCCATCAGGCAATGAGCTTGCTACATATTCATTCTTCCCTGCCGACTGTTCAACGGGTGACGTTGACGGCGACGGAGAGTACGAAATAATCGTGAAATGGACATCTTCCGAACATGACGTCGGTTCGCCTGGTGACCCTGCATATTCCGGCACGGTACATCTTGCCGCATACAAATTAGACGGTACAAAGCTTTGGAAGAACGATATTGCACTCGGTAAAAACGTATATTCAAGTGCACACACACTTCAGTTCCTTGTATACGACTTTGACGGCGACGGCAAATCTGAAGTAATGTGTCAAACTTCACTCGGTTCAAAGGACGGACAAGGCAAATATGTTTCAAATGCCGCACAAACCGATGAAGAAATTAAAGCAATAACAGATGAAGAAAATTCAACTGCCGATTACAGAGGTTACGGCAGAATTACCGAAGGTAAAGAATTTTTGACAGTATTCAACGGCGAAACAGGTGTCGCAATGGACACTATTAATCTTCCGACAACTCGCGGAAGTGAAAACGGTGTAGACTACGGCGACGATTTCGGTAACCGTTCAAATCGTTTTGTATCTGATGTTGCTTATCTTGACGGCGAAAAGCCGTATGCAATATATTTAAGGGGCTACTATTTCGGCAGAAACGGCAAACAGCGTACAAGTATTGCCGGTATAAGCTGGGACGGTACAGCTTTATCCCCTACTTATCGTTTTGATACGCAAAAAGGTCAAGAGGGATATTTTGACGGTGCTTATCAATATGTCGGAAACGGCAACCACAACTGTACCGTTGCCGACGTGGATAATGACGGCAAAGACGAATTTATCACAGGTGCATTGTGTATGGAAGTCAATGACGACAATGAATTTCGTCCTAAATGGTGTACATATCTACAGCACGGTGACGCGCTTCATATAGGAAACTACGACCCTACACATACCGGTTTTGAATTTTTCACAGTCCACGAGGACAGCGGAACAAACAGCCTTAGCGGTAATGACATAACTCTGGATTTCGGTATGTCTGTTATTGACGCCGAAACAGGCAATATTATGTTCCACGAAGGTGCGTCCGCCGACACAGGCCGCGGTGTTATGGCAAATGTCGGTGCCGGCGGATACTATCAAATTTGGAGTGCAAAAAACTCTGCAAGACAGTCAAACGGCGGCACTGATTTCACAACTGCAACTTCGCTTACAGGCAGAAATACACCTTCAATGAATTTCCGTATTTTCTGGGACGGCGATTTATACGACAACTTGCTTGACGGTGCAAATATCACCGATTGGAACGGTCGTAATATGAGCAATATATTCAGTGCCGGAAATTATGATTGTGTTTCAATCAACGGTACAAAGGCAAATCCGTCACTTCAAGCCGACCTTTTCGGTGACTGGAGAGAAGAAGTTATATACCCTACTTCTGACGGAACGGCTCTTCGAGTATTCTCAACAACCGATACGACAGATTATAAAATAAAAACACTTATGCAAGACCCTGTATACCGCAGCGGTGTTGCGGCGGAGCAAACGGCATACAATCAACCTCCGCACGTCGGCTTCTATATGGGTAAAGAAGTGTTTGAAACAAGAACACTTACAAGCATAGTCGTAACAACACAGCCTACAAAAACTTCATATGTTCCGGGCGAATCGTTTGACAGAACAGGTATGGTTGTAAAGGCTAATTATTCGGACGGCACTTCGGATGAAATAAACACTTACACAGTTTCCGAAATTGATAAAGATATAATCGGCGAACAGACACTTATTGTTTCGTACTTAGGCAAAACGACCGATTTGAAAATAACGGTAAAATCTGTTTCAAGAATTACTGCACAGACTTCAAAATCAACATACTATCTCGGTGAAAATATCGATAAAAACACAATTACAGTTACCGCATATTACTCTGACGGTACTTCATCGGTGCTAAACTCAAGCGAATTTGAAGTGACAGGTTTTGGAAACACGCTTGGTAAACAAACTCTTACAGTAACGTATTTAGACAAAACCGCATATTTAACAATTCAGTTATTGGACGCAAACATTGCCGCACTTAATAAACTGTATGAAACATCAAGCACAACATCAGAATTAACAACGGCACAAATAGGCAGTTATGCGGGTGACTTCACGCTCGAACATACAGTGAAAATCAACTCAATCCCTGCAAACGGTAACACAGACAAAAACAATGCGGCAGGATTTTTCGTAAGATTTATGGCTGACAAGCAAACAGGCGGCGGCTGGTATCTTACAAAAAAATCTGATACTGAATTGAATGTTGCATGGAAAAACACAAGAGCGTCTTCCGTAGGCACAATCAAGCTTGGCGAAACATATACTTTCCGCTACAACTTTACAAATGTCGGCAACGGAAACGGTGCGACTGTTACGTTGACTGTTATTGATTCAACAGGTAATACGGTTGCCTCGGCGAGTGACCTTAACCTTAGAAACTTCTCCGACTCAGCAACCGGTAGGACTTCACCTATCACATACGTTCAGATTTATAATCAAGCCAACGCAAACTCAACATCAAGTGTTGAATTTGCAAATGCAAGATATTACACTACAAGCGAAATAACCGTAAACGGTCAGAATGTTGCTTTAAACATCGGTTGCCTGACAGATATGAAAGGATATGCCGCAAAATATTCAAACGGTATTTTGACAGACTTAGCCGATATTACGCCTACAACAACCGGACAATCTACTGTTTTACTTCAATTTGAACCTGATAAAGTGTTTATTTGGAACGATATGACTCCTGTTGATTTTTGGCAAAAAACAGAATAATTAAATCAAAAGGTGTTGCAATATGCAACACCTTTTTGATTTATAAATACATATTAATTATCAATAACTTCCTTAGCCATATTAATAAGTCCCTGCTTATCAAGCGGTGAATCTATTGCCGTAATATTGTAATAAATTCCGTCCTGTTCCCACTCAACGCCTTGCACTTGTGAAATTTCAACCTTCTCCGCGCCGTAGCTGAATACATATTTACCGCTTTCCTCGTCTTTCATATCCTGTTCAGTCTGCTGATAATCAGCCGGAACAACCTTATTTACATACGATATATATGCTATTGCTATGCCGTTATAATCGCTTACTTCGCTGTTGCCTCGGTCTTTATGACTGTCCGCGTAAGTGTCGGCGCTTAACATAACTTTGTCACCGTCTTTTTCATAATCAGCCATAAACGATTTATACTTTTCTTCTGTTCCGTTTTCTTCGTCAACATACTTATTTTTTCCGTTATGTCCGCCTTTAAATGTATAGCCGTTTGAAAATTGTTCGACAATCTTCGGTGAAAAGCCCACATTTTTATTAAGCGTTTCCGTAGCGGGAATGTTTGTATAATCCGGCTTTGACGATGTACTTCCCATAACATAATTGACTGCACCTTTTGACGCAAATGCCACTGTGCCGACAGCCAATACTGCCGCCGCAATAATGATACTCTTTTTAAAAGATACTTTTTTCATTTTTACATTCTCCTTTTCAAAACTATCCAACGTCATACAAAGTTTATTATGAAAATTTTCACTCGGTTTCGGAAAGGCATTTTTCCAATCATATTTATTCATCTTCAAGTTCCTCCTTTAAATTTTTACGACCGATATGCAGACGGCTTTTAACCGTTCCGACAGGAATTTTTAATATATTCCCTACTTCTTCGACAGAATAACCTTCTATATAGTGTAGCATTATTACTATTCTGATTTTGTGTTTCAGCTTTTTAACCGCATTATAAAGCTCGGTGTAGTTTGAATTGTCCTTATATTCAAAACTGTTGTTACAGTCCTCTATCGAAACAACCCTTTTATATTCACGCAACTTTTTATAACATTCGTTTATTAAAATTCTTATAAGCCACGTTTTGAAATACTTTTCTTCTTTAAGAGTGTGAATTTTCGTATATGCCTTTAAAACAGCCTCCGAAACAACATCTTCACAGTCACTTTCACTTTTAAGCATACCCTTTGCAATATGGTACATTGTATTCTCTGATTTCAGAACTTCTTGTGTAAATTTTTCTCTGTCCATTGGATTTTACCTTTCTGTATAAACATCAGCGCTTTTTGTTTGTACATTAGTTAGATAGTCATGGGCGGCATTTGGTTCATTTTTATATAAAAAAACCGACGAAAAATTTTCGTCGGTTTAAAAACGTATTTAAGCTGTCATCACGGTTGTTTACCGATGTAAGCAAGGATACCGCCGTCAACATATAGAATGTGACCGTTTACAGCATTTGATGCATCTGAAGCAAGGAATACAGCAGGACCTGTAAGTTCTTCAGCTTGTAGCCATCTGCCTGCAGGAGTTCTGCCGCAGATAAACTGGTCGAACGGATGTCTTGATCCGTCAGCTTGCTTTTCTCTTAGCGGAGCTGTTTGAGGTGTAGCTATGTAACCAGGGCCGATACCGTTACATTGAATGTTGTTAGCACCGTATTCTGAACAGATGTTTCTTGTAAGCATCTTTAGACCACCCTTAGCAGCAGCATAAGCTGATACAGTTTCACGGCCAAGCTCTGACATCATTGAACAGATGTTTATAATCTTACCGTGACCCTTCTTAATCATTGAAGGAATAACTGCCTTTGATACGATAAACGGAGCGTTAAGGTCAACGTCAACAACCTGTCTGAACTCGTCAGCAGTCATATCGCACATAGGAATTCTCTTAATGATACCTGCATTGTTTACAAGAATATCGATAACGCCTACTTCAGCCTCGATTTTCTTAACCATTTCCTGTACCATTTCTTCGTTAGTTACGTCGCAAACATAACCCTTAGCGTCGATACCGTCAGCTGTATATGCAGCCATACCCTTATCAACAAATTCCTGCTTAATATCGCAGAAAACAATCTTAGCACCTGACTTTGCATATGCTGACGCAATAGCGTAGCCGATACCGTATGATGCACCTGTTACAAGTGCAACTTTACCTTCAAGACTAAAGTTTAAATACTCACTCATCTTAAATTTTTCCTCCTTGTATTTTTATATTTAATATAAATATTAACTAATTTAATAATTCTTAAAAAAGAATTACATTAACGGTTCGGGACGATAGATAAGGTGTGAGAAATTGCCTTCAATATCTCTGTACCAATATGTCTTTAATCCCTTTGCATTTTCAGATACATCGTGTACTTCTTCAACTCTTTCATCAGCCTTTAGCTTTGCAACGATTTCGTCAAAAGCCGCCGGAGTTACAGAAAAAGCAAGGTGTCTGATACCTGCCTGTTTTTCAACGTCAGCGGTTTTATCGTCTGTTGCCGTAACAAACTCAATCATACTGCCGTCGGCAAACTGAAGAAAATATGTACCCTTACCATTGTCATAAACAACTCTGCCGCCGTACATTTCCATATACCAATCTTTAAGTGCGGCTGTGTCCTTTGAAACAACAGCAACGTGTTCAATACCGTTTACCATTATAACCACTCCTATTTAACATTAATAACTATATCTATTATAGCATATTTTCTGTATTATTTCAAGTGATTTATATAATATTTTTACAAAATCTCTTTATCTCCGATTGTCATTGAATTTCTGTGTACGTTCATAAAACCGCCTTTGAAATTATCGCAATATTTTTCCATTGCGTCAATAACACTCTGCGGTTTAAGATTATACGCACTGCCTACAGAAATACACATTTTAAGCACAAGTATGCCGTTATCTTCGCTTATTTTTTCAATGCTGTATATATACGGACGTATATCCGACTCTTTTACACCGCTCTTTGATTTTTTCATTACTTTGAGTTCGTTTTGTGCAAGAAGTTTTTCAATATCCGCACTGCCCTCATATTCAAGTTCAACCGTATACACCGCTCTGTCAAGTTTTGTAAGGTCAATTTCCTTGCCCTCAACTTTTTTTGCGGCAAGGATTTTATATCCCGGCGGAAAAGCATTATTGATTGTATCGACAAGTTCTTGTTCGCTGTAATCGCCGTCAAAGCCTACTTTCATATACTCGCAGTCAGAAGTCACGCCTACCGACAACGGCTGTGCAACCATCATAATCGGGTGAGGATTAAATCCGTTTGAAAACATAAAATTCATACCTGTACGACGTACTGTTCTGTGGAACAGACGCACAAAGTCAAGGTGAGAAATATATTTTACTCTTTCATCTCGCGAATATTTCAATATATAATTACTCATAACAGACCCCCGTACCGAATGATTTAACACCGCAGCCTGCACATTTTTGACGGCAGTTCGGTGTTGTTACAGATTGTTTTGCTTTTTCATTTTCACGCATCAAGAAATTCTTTGTAACGCCTATGTCGATATGGTCCCAAGGAAGAACTTCTTCATAACTGCGTTCACGCGCCGTATAGAAATTAGGGTCAATTCCAAGTTCGTCAAAAGTCTGCATCCATACATCAAACTTAAAATGCTCTCCCCAACCGTCAAACTTACAGCCATTTTCAACAGCCTTAATTATAACCTCGCTAAGACGTCTGTCGCCTCTTGCAAAAACACCTTCAAGATAACTTGTCTTATTATCGTGCCAATTATAACGTATTCTTTTTGACTTGATAGCCGATTTTAATGTATTCTGCTTTTCGATAAGCATGTCACGTGTATCCTGTTTTGCCCACTGGAACGCAGTAAAAGGCTTTGGCACAAAACTCGACGTACTTACGGTTATATTTATCTGCTTTGCTCTTTCCTCTTTCGGGATTGCAAAGTAAACTTCAAGCACCTTTTGCGCAAGGTCGGCTATGCCGCAAACATCGTCCATAGTTTCGGTAGGAAGTCCAATCATAAAGTACAATTTTACGTTTGTCCAACCGCCTCTGAAAAGCATATTTGTTGAATTTATAATATCTTCTTCATTTATATTTTTATTGATAACATCACGAAGTCTTTGAGTTCCTGCCTCCGGTGCAAAAGTAATACCTGTTTTTCTGACTTTCTGCACTTTTTCCATAAGTTCAAGCGAGAAATTATCAATTCTAAGTGACGGAAGCGACAAACCGATTTTCTTTTCTTCGGTTATTTTAAGCAGTCCGTCCGTAAGGTCACGAAGTCCGCTGAAATCACTTGTTGAAAGCGATGACAGTGATATTTCGTCATATCCGCTGCACGCAAGCAAGTTTTCCGCAATACCCAACAGTCTTTCCGGCTTTCTTTCTCTTAACGGTCTGTATATATAGCCTGCCTGGCAGAAACGGCAGCCTCTCAAGCAACCGCGCATAACTTCAAGCATAACTCTGTCGTGTACAACCTCACCGAACGGTACAATAATCGTTTCCGGTGCGTATGTAGCATTAAAATCTTTCATTATACGCTTTCTTACTTTCGGTTTAGCATGAGGATTGTTCGGTGTAACACTCTTTACCGTATTATCGTCATTGTATTCCACATCATAGAATGACGGCACATAAATACCTTCAATTTCGGCTATTGCTTCAAGATAATCACGTTTATTTTTCTTACCGCTCTTTTTCCACTTAACATACTCTTCAACAACCTCATGTATCGAATCTTCACCCTCGCCGAGCATAAAGAAATCAAATATATCCGCCACAGGTTCTGCGTTATACGCACAAGGACCGCCGCCGCAAACAATAGGATAGCTCTCGTCTCTGTCCTTTGCTCTTACCGGAATATCCGCAAGCATAAGCATATTCACTATATTTGAATAGCTGAGTTCATACTGCAAAGTAAATCCGAGCATATCAAAATGAGTTATTTCGTCACCTGTTTCAAGTGCAAACAACTTCATTCCATGCTTTTTCATTTCTTCTTCCATATCCGTCCAAGGTGCAAAAACACGCTCACAATATGTGTCCTCACGGTCGTTTAAAGTATGGTAAAGAATTTTAAGCCCCAAGTGCGACATTGCGATTTCGTAAGTATCGGCAAAACAAAAACCGAATCTCACATCAACATCGGCAGGATTTTTTATGACGGAGTTAAGCTCTCCGCCCGTATATCTTGTCGGTTTCATTACTGCCGACAATATCTTATCTCTTGTTGTTATCATTTTATTCTCCCTGATTAATTATTTCGTCTGCACATTCATTTTCTTCAGCTTTTTTCTGTGCTTTTCTTTCGCGTCTTTCCGCAAAAAATCCGTTAACCTTGTCCACAACTTCGGGTACAAGGTCGATTAGTTTGTCAACAGGCGAAGAACCGCCCTCCATAGGAATCAAACGCACGTTACCGTTATTTATAACAAGAAACGCCATTGCGTCAACCGACGCACCGCCGCCCATACCGCCGCCGAAGTTTTTATCGTCAAGGCTTTGAGTATCGTTTTTCTTTCTGTCAAATTCACAGCCGCCGCCGCCGAAACCAAATGACACCTTTGATATAGGCACAATCATCGTTCCGTCATTGACTATTATCGGCTCACCTACGACCGAATTTGCATCAATCATACCTTTGAAATTATTTGTTAATCCCTCAAACATTTCACTAACTTTATTAGCCATTTTCTTTTATCCTCCTATTGATTTTCTGTATTTTCAAAACAACTTTTACCGTTTTAAATCCTATTGTCAAAACATATAAACAGTTTGTCCTAAGTTTGCAATATACGCCCACATCCAAGCACGCATTATTAAAATCAGCGTCAAGCGACACATCCCACTTTTCAAGTTTCATTCGTCTGTCAATCCAGCCTACTGCATTATATACTCCCGCATTGACCGCACCCGTCGCAATTCCCGTATACATTGGATTTCCCGTACCGAATTTTGACGATACATTCAGTTCCTTTATCTTAATTGCGTGACAAATTATATAGTCAAGTAAATTTAATATATCTTTTTTTAACTGTTTATATACTTCTTTTATGAGCGTTATTATCCCTAAAATATCCGATTTTTCTTTCTTTTCTTCTTTGTCGGTCGTTTCTTCTTCGTTTTCAACTTCTTCTTCAACCTTGTCATTCGGAAAAATCTTAAATTTTAAAAACACATACTTTATAATTACAGATCCGTTATTTTCCTTATTATTATACGAAAACTCAAGAATACAGTCTGCCGGTATAAGCAAAAGTAACATTATAACAGCCACGACGGCTAATATTATATATAAAGCTGTCATATGCTGTCCTCCTTTTGTTATTGTTCAGTGTTTTCTTCGTTTTCCGCAGCAATATTTTCACCGTTCTCATCGATTTCAAGCTGCAGTCCCTGTGATGTTTCAAGGTTAAGACTTCTCAAATCAAGCGGTGGTAAATCGGTAGGCTTTGTAAGTCCGAAACACCTTAAAAACGTGTCTGTCGTCACATATAAAATCGGTCTGCCCGGTGCGTCCAGTCTGCCCTTTTCTTCAATCAGTCCGCGTTCATAAAGTCTGTTTACGCAGCCGTCCGAATTTACTCCTCTTATATGTTCAATCTGACCTTTCGTTATAGGCTGTTTGTAGGCAATTATCGCAAGTGCCTCCATTGCCGCATTTGAAAGCGGCTGCCTTCTCTGTTCTCCTAATATTTCCTGTATATAGGTATAATATTCAGGTCTTGAACAAATTTGATAACCCTCAAGAATATCAATTATATTAAATCCTCTGTGATTTTCGCTGTATTCTTTTTTCAGTTCATCGACCGCCTTATTGACTTCGTCAATGCTCGTATCAAGCACAACAGCCAATTTTGCCGCCTTAACAGGCTCCCCTGCCGCAAAAAGTATTCCCTCTATTGCATATTTAATATTATCCATTCTTTTTCTCCGTTGTAAGAATAAAGTCATCTGACTTTTCGTCATAGTCCGCATACAGCTTGTTCAGCTTTATCATTTCAAGCACCGCCAAAAACGTCGCAATCATTTCAGGACGTGAATCGTCCGCTTTAAAAAGCGATTCAAACTGTACACGTTTATTATGCTTTAACACTTTACATATCTTTTCAACCATATCGTCAACCGAAACTTTTTCTCTGCCGACAATTTTTGAAAACGCACGTTTTTCGGGTTTTGCCTTGCGAAGTCTGCGTTGAAATATGTTGTTAAACGCATCAATCAGTTCTTTCGTATCGTGCGTTATATCGTATTCGGGCATAGGAAATTTAATTTTTTCAGGCTCACGAAATACCATTTCTTTTGTTGTAAACTCACTCTTCCTAAGCTCCTTTGACGCATCTTTAAACTGCTGATATTCAGCCAACCTACGCGCAAGTTCTTCTCTCGGGTCTTCCTCGTCCTCTTCTTCCTCATTTTTAGGAAGTAACATTTTCGATTTTATATACAAAAGATTGGACGCCATAACAAGAAATTCGCTTGTATTATCAAGATTAGCCTCTTCAATTCCGTCAATCGCCTCAAGATACTGCGCCGTTATCTCAACAATCGGTATGTCGTATATACTGACCTTGTTTTTCTGTATAAGCGTCAAAAGCAAGTCAAGCGGGCCTTCAAACGTATCAAGTTTATATAATATCTTATCCATTTTTCACCCTATAATATCAAGTTAATAGCACTGTTTAACAGGTTGATAATTCCGTTAAAGAAGAAATTCACACCTGTTCCGATTATGCCGTTCAGAACGCCGGTAAGCGAAAGCACCATAATTAAAAGCATAGAATATCTTTCGTATCTCAGCATAGTGTAATATGCTTTGTTCGGAAGAAACATTCCAAGTACTTTTGCACCGTCAAGCGGTGGTATCGGAATTATGTTAAACACCATAAAGCATAGATTTCTTATCGCAAAAAGCTGTGCAAAAGTTGCAACACCGTTTAGAACGCTTGTACCGAAACCGAGCTTTATACATAAAACGTGAAGTATCGCATATATAAGCAATGCCGCAAAAGCCATAATCAAATTGGCAAGCGGTCCTGCCGCTGCGGTAAGTGCCATACCCTTTTTTGTATCTTTATAATATGACGGATTTACCCCGACAGGTTTTGCCCAACCGAAGCCTGTCAAAATCATCAACAACGTACCGACAGGGTCAAGGTGTGCAAGCGGATTTAAAGTCAATCTTCCCTCACGTTCGGGTGTCGGGTCACCAAGTTTTGTCGATACCCAACCGTGTGCAAATTCGTGTCCCGTCAACGCTATAAGCGTTATAGGCACATTGATTATTATGTTTATTAAATTAAAACCAACCATATATTTTTTCTCCTTAAATACAGATAATTATATTATATAATTATTTTCAGAAAAAGTAAAGTAAAATCGCACAAAAAATAACCTCTGCACAAGTATGATTTGTCAGAGGTTATTTTATCTATTCTTCTCGTCTTTTTAAATTTTTAGTTTTATAATACAAACGTTTGTTTTCGTACATCATTGCGTCGGCACGTTCCATTGTCATAGAGAAGTTTCTGTCTTTTCCCGCGTCAAACTTGGCATAACCGATTGACATAGAAGTCTTAATTCCTCCGCGATTAATACTGTCTGCCATTCTTGCGATTCTGTCCGCAAAATTCTTAACCATATCAATATCGCAGTCTTTTAATACAACAGAAAATTCATCGCCGCCGACTCTGTAACCGATAAAATCAGTACCTTCCATCGCTTTTCTTATCGCGTCGGCACCGTTTTGAATATAAATATCACCCATTTGATGTCCACGACTGTCGTTTATATTCTTTAATCCGTTTAAGTCTATCGTAACAATAGCATACCGCGATTGGTTTCCGCTTTCTATGTTGTGCATATCAACAGTGAACGAATTCTTGTTTTTCAAACCTGTAAGCGTATCCGTATTCGACATATCCTGATACAGCGGATTTGAAATCCTCTTGAATATCGCCATTGAAAAACGTACTGAAATCAAGCAACACAAAAGTATAAGTATTATTACTATAACGCGAAGTATAATCTTGAAAATATATACCCTGTTCGCGTCAATTCCTATACAAGCAACGGCCTTCACAGTACCGCCGTCCATTATCGGATAAAAATTCAAATACCGAAAGCCGTCCAACGACGCATAAAAAGCACCTGCATCGGCATAATGCGTTGTATACAAGTCGTTTATTTCTTTTTCAATTTTTCCTGTTATCTTTTCGTTATTTATAACAGTGTTTATCTTGTCATTTTTCGTATCGAGTATATATTGGAAATCGCCGTTTTTATCTTTTCTCACAACAAATATTTCTGAAATCGCCATATTGTCCTTTACCGCGGATAAATAGCTCAGTGCCGCACCGTATACGCCGTCAGGCACATCTTCAGTAAAAAGTCTGCTGTCAAAATGAGATTCTATGGTTGTAAAAGTAAGATTTGCACGTTCATTGTATGCGTCGGCAAGCATCGAAATCATAACGCCCGATGTAACGAGATATATAACCAGGCAAGAAAATATGATAAGTCCGCAAGTCAGCATTGAAACTTGCACGTTAACTTTTTCTATTTTGTTCATAATAAACTTTTTTAATTTTCCCATAATTATCGCGCCATCTCCTTTTATACATATTTTACATTTTTATTATACCTAATTTTTTATAATTTATCAATATTTTCGTCGAAAAAAATCGGATTTTTGTTGATTGTTCACTATTTTAATAGTATAATGTTAATAAAATCGTAATACAGAATGGAGATTAATAATGCAAACAGCGATACTTATTCTTTTAATTATACTTATTATATGTGTACTTATAACTCTGATTTTTACATTAAAAAACAGTTCAAAGCCGTCTGATTCGGGACTTGAACAACGTATAAACGGTTCTGTCAAAATGTTTTCCGACATAATATCGGAAAATCAACAGGTAATCGGCAATATGCAGACAAACCGTTTTGCACAAATGGACAACGAAATCAAAAGTATGCGTCAAAGTATGGAAAAACACCTTGCCGATATGTACAAAGGTTTCGCCGATATATCCGCACTTTCATCAGGTGTAAGTGATTTAAAAAAAGTCCTTTCAAATGTTAAAACACGTGGTATACTCGGTGAAATACAACTCGGTGCAATCCTCGACGAAATACTTGCACCGGAGCAATTCGACACCAATGTTGCAACCATACCGAACAGTTCCGCAGTTGTTGAATTTGCGGTTAAACTTCCGCACGACGACGAAGGATTTATATATCTTCCGATTGATTCAAAATTCCCGCTTGACGCCTACAACGATTTACTGAACGCATATGATACCGGCGACAGCGAAATTATAAACCGTTCTTCAAAAGCACTCGTTCAGCGAATAAAGCAATTCGCAAAAGATATTCACACAAAATACGTTGAACCGCCGTACACAACCGATTTTGCAATAATGTTCCTCCCAACAGAAGGACTTTATGCCGAGGCAGTTAATCTCGGTCTTGTCGAAGTTTTGCAACGTGAATATAAAATAAATATAGCAGGTCCAAGCACTATGGCGGCTATGCTAAATTCTTTGCAAATGGGTTTCCGTACACTTGCACTTGAAAAACGTTCAAGCGAAGTTTGGCAAGTCTTAGGCGAAGTCAAGGGTGAATTTGAAAAATTCTATTCAGTTCTTGAAACGGCACAAAAAAGAATTACCCAAACAGGTGACGAACTTGATAAACTTATCGGTGTCAGAATGCGTGCAATGGAGCGAAAACTCCGTAGTGTTGAAAAATCCGAAAGCAACAGTTTTGACGATATGTAATAATATATTTGATAAAAACATTATTTATTCTTTAAGCATACAAAAAGCACACAAAAAGCCACGAGTTTACTCGTGGCTTTTATATTACTTAATTTTTAAATTATCTGCCCGGTTTAAAGAAATCGGGAACATCTATACTACCCATTCCCGGCTTTAACTTTCTCTTGAAAATTGCATTATCATCATAATCAGAAACTGATGATGAATAAGACGGAGTCTTTCTGTCGCTTGATGTTGAAGAACCTGTAAACTTAGGTGTAATATTCTTTACATCATTAGCTTTATCCTTACCGCGTCTTAATGAACCGTCAAGACCTGTTGCAATAAGAGTAACCTTAATTTCATCTTTAAGATTATCGTCCATAGCAGTACCGACAATAATATTTGCCTCTTCACTTACAAGGTCACGAACAATGCTTGATACTTCGCCCATATCAACAAGTGAGAATTCACTTCCGCCTGTGATATTAAGAAGTACGTTTTCAGCACCCTCAATACTTGTTTCAAGAAGCGGACTTTCAATAGCCGCACGAACTGCGTCCTGAGCGGCATTTTCACCCTTGCCGACACCGATACCCATATGTGCGACACCGCTGTCTTTCATAATTGTTCTTACATCGGCAAAGTCACAGTTCATAATACCTCTTTGAGTAATTACTTCAATGATACCTTGAACACCTTGACGAAGAACATCGTCTGCAAGTTTAAATGAATCTTTAATTGTAACCTTTTTGTCTGCAATCTTTAACAGAAGATCGTTTGGTATAGTAACAATAGCGTCAACCTTTTCTGCAAGGTTCTTAATACCTTCTTCAGCGTTTCTCATTCTTTGAGGTCCTTCAAAGAAGAAAGGCTTTGTTACTACCGCAACTGTAAGTACACCAAGAGATTTCGCAGCCTCTGCGATAATAGGTGCGGCACCTGTACCTGTTCCGCCGCCCATACCTGCTGTTACGAATACCATTTCTGTATCTTTTACAAGATTCTTGATTTCATCTTTTGATTCTTCAGCCGCTTGTCTGCCGATTTCAGGCTTTGCACCTGCTCCCAAACCGCTTGTAAGCTTTCTGCCGATATTAAGTACAGTCGGTGCTTTTACATTTGCAAGCTGCTGTGCATCTGTATTGACGCAAATAAATTCTGCCTTTGTAACGCCGGCCTCGATCATACGGTCTACAGCATTGTTACCGCCGCCGCCGACACCTATAACCTTTATTCTTGCGCCGTCTATTGTAGTGTTTTCTTCCAAACCGATAGGCATATCACTCATCTAAATATCCTCCTTCGTAGTTTATCCCCAACAAATCCAACAGGGAAATCTCCGCATATATATTATTTTACTATGTTTTTTCAACTTATTCAATAGTTTTTTCCCACAAATTTTCAAAACGCCGAAAATTTTTACACAATATTATAGTCGTTTTGTTTTCGATTTTTGTGCAATTTTATTTTTACGGTGTATATATCGCCTTTCCGGACTCGCTTAAATCCATTGTTCCGCGGGCATTTTCAGTCAAACTGTTACTCATAACAGTTTCTCTGAACAGTCTTATTTTACGTTCAAGATCCAACTGCGTACCGCATTGTACGGTTATTCGGTTATCGTAATTCATTGTTATGTCAGTCACATCGGTAACATTTATTTCGATAACCTTATCAAGAATACCCGTTGCCTCAAGCGTTGACAGCGAAATTTTTGTAATATCGAATTTTTCGTTTTCGTCGGTTTTTAAAATTTCACCCAATTTATAATCCGTAACCGTCAATCCAGTTACCGTCGGTAATGTTTCACCGTTGTTGCCGGTATCGGTTAAAACTCTCAATTCAGAATTTACAAGCAATGTCTTACCGTCAATTTTTATATACGCAGACGGTGTATATTCCGTCACCGTAACTTTTACTGACGGTGGGAATAACCTTTTCTGCACATCAACGGTATCTATATATGGTATTGTTTTTAACGTATTTCTTATTTTTCGTCTGCCGCTGCGGAAAAGATTTTGACCGACAAGCGGTTTTAGCTTTTCTTGGAACTGTTCGGCTGTTACGAGAACATTTCCCTCAACCGATACGGAACGAATATTAAATATCGGTGTCATAAATAAGAGCACGCTTACAAGAATCACCGCCAAAACAAATCCCAGCAATGCACGTCTACGCTGTATTTTAAGACGCTGTTGCTTTTGTTTTTTTTGGTAGCGAATTTTTCGTTCAAGCTGTGTAGGTTCACGCCGAACACTTCTTTCGGGAACATCTTTATGTTCTTTCAAGGTTCTTTTCTCTAACCTGCTCCAATCATATTCAGTTGTAGTTTTTGTAACCTTACGACCGCCTGTTTTGACGACTCGTATATTACGATTATTTTCATCCATACTATCACCCTGAATTATTCTCGTCTGATTTTCGCTCCGCATTCAAGCAGATACTTTTCTATATTTTCATAACCTCTGTCTATAAATTCTGTGCCGCCAATCGTCGTTGTACCGTTTGCGGCAAGTGCCGCAACAACAAGCGCCGCGCCTCCGCGCAGTTCTCTTGCAACAACATTTGCACCCTGCAAAGCGTTTACGCCTCTTACAACGGCACTTCTGCCTTCTACTTTTATGTCGGCACCCATTCGTGTAAGTTCATCAACATGCTGAAATCTGTTTTCAAATATATTTTCTATAAATATACTTGTTCCTCTTGCAACAGTTGCAAGCGCCATAAACGGCGATTGTATATCCGTCGGAAAACCCGGATACGGCATTGTTCTTACTATATGTATACTTTCAAGTTTCTTGGGAGCTTTCTGAATAATTTTATCTTTTTCTATTCTGAGCTGTACTCCCATATCCAAAAGAACATGGAGCATTGCTACCATATCGCGTGGATTGACATTTTTAAGACATATCTCTCCGCCCGTAATCGCAGATGCGGCCAGATATGTTGCGGCAACAATACGGTCGGGCATTATCGTATACTCCGCACCGTGAAGCTTGCTCACTCCCTCTATTTTTATTACACTGCCGCCCATACCGCGGACTTTTGCACCCATACAATTCAGGAAGTTACCCAAATCAACAATCTCCGGTTCACGCGCCGCATTTGTAATAGTTGTAAAACCCTCCGCACAAACTGCGGCAAGCATAGCATTTTCGGTTGCTCCGACGCTTGGAAAATCAAGATGTATGTTTCCGCCGACAATCTTATCAGTACTGCATTTTATATAGCCGTGTTCTTCCTGAATATCGACACCGAGTTCACGCAAAGCCTTTAAATGCAAATCAATCGGCCTTAAACCAATCGGACAACCGCCAGGCATACTTACAACCGCTTTTTTGCACCTTGAAATTATCGCTCCCAAAAATATGATTGAAGAACGCATCTCACGCATTAAATCTTCACATATTTTACAGTCACACATACCTCTTGTATCAACCGTTACGGTATTGCCTGCCCTATGTACTCTGCAGCCCAATCTTTCAAGCACCAAATCTGTTTTATCTACATCACGAAGATATGGACAGTTTTTCAAAGTACATACTCCGTCAGCCATAACCGTGGCTGCAAGTATCGGCAGTACGGCATTTTTCGCACCTTGTACACCGATTTCACCGCTTATCTTATTTCCGCCGTCTATAACAAGTTTGCCCACTTTAAACACCTCGCATTATAATATAATTCTCATATGATTATAATACGAAATATCTATAATTCTGTTACAGTCTTATCATTATAGCACATTTCAAAAAATTTTTAAAGGGTTAATTTATAAAAATAATATACCTTTAATATCAATGTAACAATGCAAAATTTGTCGGTTAAAAATTTCATACTATATGATAGATAAATCAAATTTTTTTCTTTTTTTACAAAAAAGTTCTTGACAATACCCTCACCTTTATGGTAATATATTATGCGTAGCTTAAACAGATATGCGTCCGTAGCTCAGTTGGATAGAGTGAACGGCTACGAACCGTTAGGTCGTGGGTTCGAATCCCTCCGGGCGTACCATAAGTTACAATATCCGAACCTCGGTTCGGATATTTTTTTGTTTTTCTATAAAAAACAATATTTTTTGCAAAAAAGTATTGACAAAATAATTTTAATGTGCTATCATATTATTTGTCGTCAGACATTAAAACTGAATATGCGTGATTAGCTCAGTTGGTAGAGCACCTGACTCTTAATCAGGGTGTCCAGGGTTCGAGCCCCTGATCGCGTACCACGAATACCGCTTAAACACTACGTTTGAGCGGTTTTTGTTTTGTCTTTTAATCAATCTCTAAAACACTTTCTAACACTTTTCTAACACTTTTTATGCACTGAACATACCCTTTAGTCCCTGTCCCAATTCTCTCTTATGTTTCATGCTTATATGACCGTAAATGTTCATTGTAGTGCTAATATCCGCATGTCCAAGCCATTCTGATATATCTTTCATATTCCACCCTCTGAGAATAAGCATCGATGCACAACTATGACGCAAATCATGAAATCTAATGTGCGGAAGCTCATTTTTCTTTAAAACTTTTTGCAACTCGTGGCTAGGATAACTTGGATAATACGGTGTACCATCTTCTTTTGCAAAAATATATCCACTATCAGAATAGCAATTTTTAAAAAATTCTTTATTCTTTTTTTGTTTTTCTAACAGTTTTTCTAACAATGGCTTCACATCATCCAAAAGAGGATATACGCGATTACTTGTTTTATTTTTAGTAGAATCTTTGGCAACCACCTGATTTTGAAGAACAACCGTATGCTGAATTACTATGGTATTATTCTCAAAGTCGACTGCATCCCACCGTAACCCCATAAGTTCGCTCCGCCTTAACCCGTATATAATAGTCATATATAACATATCGTGCAACATTGTACTTTTAGAAACTTCAAGCAACCTATTACACTGTTCCACTGTGTAAAATGAAGGTTTTACAGTGGTTTTCTGCATTTTAGGCAATCTTGCGTACTGACATGGATTATCTCTTATTAGTTCTTCACGAATGGCTTTCTTAAAAATCAAACTTAATATTGTACCGTGAATTTTTAGAGTTCTACATGATAATCCGCCAGGTTTACCATCTAACCTTCCCGTAACCGCCTTATAATTATAATATTTTTCAATATCTGCTATCTTCACATCTTGTAGCATTAAATTCTTTTGTTCAAAATACGGGATTAAATGGTTTTCCGTATCGGTTTTATATCCTTCGTATGTAATAATATCAACTTGCGTAATCACTTCTTTAAGCCACTTTTTTATGTATCCCACAAAGTCAATTTTATCAAACATATTGGGATTTTCATTATACTCCGCTAATAATCTTGTTAAAGCCGCTTCGGCTTCTCGCTTATTACCTTTCTTTGCATCAATACAGAGATTTATCCATTTTTGCTTTTTATTAACACGGAATACTGCGTAATATTTTCCGCCCTTTTTCTGTAGACTACCTCTCATATGTCATTCCTCCTTAACTTCGGTAGTCTGCTGACAATATTATTTTATCATCAACAGCCTACTTTATCAACATATTTTTTTAAAGTTGTACTCCTTTTAAATACTCAATCACTCCGAATTTAGGAATTATATATTTCTTGCCCAGTCTACGATTGGGTATATCGTTGTTTTTTAATAATTTATACGCTGTATTCTTACCGATGTTAAGAATTTCGCACAAATCTTTAACATTTATCACATCTTTATATTCTTCCAACAATCATATCACATCCATTCTCGTTCACAAATTAAATATTTTAACCCTTTTTCAGCGTACAAGAAGCTTATACGTTCAAAAAACATAAAAATATCTAAGCTACGCGGACGGCAATTTGCAAAATTGCTCCATAGGATTTTCACCTTCCCGGCGCTGCCCGGACTGCCCCCGATGCTTGCATACACGCCCTTAAAGCGCGGTCTACGGCTAGGCAGAAGTATCATTATACCAATATGACGTCTTGACCATTCAAACTTGCAATTTGATTTTTACTAGTGATATTTATCGCTCGGCTACCTCTATGCAGTGTCTTGGCGTATCAAGTATAAGGCTCTTCCATATTGGAATGTATCCGTTTGCTCTTTATTATGCTACAGCATTGTCTTCTGTGCTTTCTTTGTATATGAAAGGATTTTATTTATACATAACAGTATTTTTTGTAAACTTGGTAATAATGCCGCAAATAATTCTTCGCTCATCATTAGCAGATTTTTTTATCAAGGCATAAAGACATTCTTCCTCTTCGTCTGTAAGATAGTTTTTATAGCTTCTGTATTCAGGCAATATATAAATTCCACCTTGATTACCTTGTTTCGTATAAACAGGAGCAATGCCACTGAGATAAACTATATCTCTGTCGATTGTATCTGTAGAAACATTAAATTCTGTCGCCAATTCACATCGAGTTGATTGCTTTTTTTTGACAAGAAATTCAAGTATTTTTGTTCTTCTTTCGCTTACACATAATTTATCCCTCACATTGCTCCCCTCCTTTCGGGAGCAGTATACCACTCAAACTCCGCAAATTTTTCCGAGTTTGAAAAAATAATTTTGAAAATTCCAAACTTTTTTTCATTATCTTAGTCCTTTTCCTATTTTTTGAAAAAGACCTCATTGGCGGCGCTCTCATAAAACATTCAAATACTAAAAAAACACGATTTTCCACAACCGTGTTAGATATGTTCGTGTATATACGCTTCGATTGTTCACGTTCGAGTTTTAAATCAGCTAAAATAAGCACATTGATTTTTTTAATAAATCATTCCCCATATGTTTTGCAAACAATAAAACCCCTCCAAGAAACTAAGCTTGAGGAGTTTTTACAATCAAATAAGCCTCATCAAACCATCGTTTTTTTTGATGAAGCTTTATGCTGCTTCTGAATTATAACTTCGCTCTATCACGAAGCATTTAATCGTGTTAATTTCACAGAAAACATTGTAAACTATATGTGGAGGTGAATTTTCAGTGCTATGAAACACGATATTTTAGGCGAACAAATAAAAAACGCTAGACTACATAAGGGAATATCACAAGAACAGCTAGCAGAAATGTTAAACTGCAGTTCCCGCCATATTATGGCGATAGAAAATGAACAGAAAAAACCTGGATATTGGTTACTTTATAATCTCATACGAACCTTGAACATTCCTGCTGATACTATTTTTTATCCTGAACGACACAGTATATCACCAAAAATAGATACTTCTATTGACGAACTGGTAAATATGCTGTATCTGTGTGATGAAAAGACTATAAATGCAATAACTGCCGCTGTTCACGAACTTATCAAAACCAAATGAAGAAGCGCACAGCATAGTGCGCTTTCTTCTAAAGCACTCCTAATCTTTTAAGTAACTTTACACAATCTTTTGCTCCTTGTGCATACAAGAATGCACAGTCCTTATCCGCTAAATCTGCGTGCTTTGCAATGTACAAATTTATTATATCGGCTTTCTCTGCTGACAATTCTACTAACACTGATTGCATTTTATTTCCTAACTGCGTCAGCTCTATATTGAGCTTGCTATACTCCCTATTTTTCATTCGATAATGACTCAGTTTATGTTCTATAATTTCATCAATTACCAGCGAAATTAATTTCTGTTCGGTCATAATAAATATCTGCCTCCTACTATTTCACTATGATTATATAATTCCCCGAAAAATTTGTAAATAATTCTGGAAATAATGGTAGTATTCTACGGAAAAAGTGGTTATGTACATCTTCTATGTAAACACAAAACCGACACCATTAGCCTGATGTCGGTTTCATCTTTCAATTTTTTATCTGTTTACTGTTTTATAAACCATCTGACGTCATCTTTGTTACTCTATAATTGCCGTTCTTGATTCTGCATCCCACGCAACTTCAAAGCCCATTTCTTCTGAGAGGAAGCGCAGCGGTACCATCGTTTTGCCATTTATAAGACGTGCAGGGACGTCCATAGTAGCAGGCGTGTTATTTACTTCTGCATTAGTATCATCTATCGCAAATGTAACTGCTGTGTTATCAAGTGTCGCGGTCGCGGTTTGTGTTTCTCCGTTCCATTCAACATCTGCGCCCATCTGCTCAAACAGGAAGCGCATTGGAACAAGTGTACTGCCGGATTCTATTACAGGCGGTGTTTCAAAACCAAGTATTTTGTCTTGGAATTGGACATATATATCACTTACATTTAATGCTTCATCTATTTGCTCAATAGGGCAAGAATAGTACTTGGAGCTATTTGTTATATCAAATTCAAATCTATTATCTTTTAGTTCAAAAACATCGCTAAGCCAACAATTTTCTTCTGGGATAGATATGATAGTAAAATATACTCCATCCTTTGATACGGCTATTTTATCTGGACAATTTGTTCCATCATACACAAGATTGGCAAATAAATAATCATGAACCTGAATAATTTCACCAATATCTACACTCTCATAAATAATACCCTGCTTCGCAACCCCATTTTGAGATAATGCAATATCTCCCAATCCTTGCGTAAGATAACGATTATATTTATATTGCAATTTGCCATTTCTAATAAACAACTCATGTCCGTCGTTTATAATCGGTATACCACCACTCTCATTGTATACATGCCAATTTTCAAAATCCGTTGAATAATATGATTTTTCCTCTGACACAACATTCATATGAGTTTCAGGGATATATTCACCATATTGAGAATATGTATTTATATAATACACTCCATTTATATATGACATATCGCTGACATAATCTCCGGAATATGATTTTAAAACATTAAAATTCTTATCCAATAAAATAATATTATCATCTCTAGTCACATAATTAAGACCATGACGTATACAATTTTTTCTCCTAACCATATATCCATCATTCGTTTCAATAACTTGTGAAGTGGGTCGATTACTTGAACTTACTAAACTGTCCAGAAATTCGTAATTACTATCGGTGACTGCATTCCTCCAGTTGACTTTATCTTTTGAATATGTGACTTCCCATGCCGATGCATTGTGTGCTTTTCCATCATAATATACTGAAAAATACCCTTGACCTGTGTATACAACTCTATCTTTAGGATTTATTATTTCATTTTCAAAATCAATCGCATATGTATCATTGGCGTGGATAATTCCAATCATCATCGTAATCATGCAAATTATTAACAATATGCACGGGGTGTTTTTCTCCATCTTGTCCAACAATTTCTCCATAATCTTTCTCTCCTTCATAGATTTTAAAACAATTTCTCATACTACCGTCATTCGCTGTAAATAAACCTGTTTTCATCTTATATTCTATCTCTTGGTTGGGTTCTAATACAATATAATACATTACTTGCGCTCTTGTATGAGAACCTTTGGATAACATTACCGGTTTTTTATGCAAATTCTCTAAATACAAAAATTCACATGACTCACTATCTAATATAAACTCAATAGTTTTTGTAGATTCTGTTGAATTTTTAAGTTTGATGTTATATGTTTCTATAACTGAATAATTCGCTATTGGGAGTTTATTCCTTTCATTTTCACCATCATAACGGTTTAATGCCGCCTCAGTAGCTATTAAACGGTTGGGAACATCGCCTACTATGCTACTATCAGCACTATAATTTCTATCATGAAATTCATCGAAATACCAAACATTATCGTCTGTATCATAGTCATATCTATCTTTTTTACTATTATCTACGTATCTAAACTTTAGCAATTCTGTTTCCGTTGCAATGTCTCTAACCCTATACTTATATAAATTACCATTACCGTCTTCAATACCTGGAATGTTTACATTTGGTGTTGCGTCCTGTTGCGGATTAACATTGGACTCCCAAAATACACTTTTATATCCGAGAGGATTATTAAGATTAAATGTTCTTACGGGAATATACTTTTCATCTCCCTTTATTTCATATGAAAAATCCGATATAACTTCATTAGGAGTGTTGGAAATTCCTTTAAATGCACCTTCTCCAATATATGGTGCATTATTTTCACCTATACTCATAATATTTTCTCTGTTGTTATATGCCATTTGGTTAAGAACAACTTCGCCCTCCAAAACTTCGAATTCAAATATTATATAAAACGGCATTTGGTCATCATTATATTTCGGTAATCGAGGATATTCTAATATATTTTTATTATATCCATTATTATATATTTTTTTATTATAGATATCTTGAAGCCACACTGAATTACCTTCTGCCGAATTCAAAGTGTAGTAGCCTTCATCTATTCTACCATACAATCTATTATCATACTCATTGGTTTTCACCTTAAAAATTTTTTCACACTTAAAATATTCCATATTCAAAATGGCTTGCGGTGATGTCCAATCCGAGTCCCATCTATCTATTTGAGGTGCATTTATACCAATAGCATTGACCTTAATTTTAGCATTTTCCGAATAAAGTTGCACATCCATAGTGACATCTTCACTGGAATAATTAAGATGCCAAGACATAAAAGTATATTTCCCCTTGCCTAAATGTTCCTCTCTTATAAAAGCATAAGGAGCATAATCTGCCAAAGTATTATCTGTTATTGCTTCAGGCGCATCTGAATAAATAAAGTATTCGCCTTCATTTTCATGTTGATGGAATACAATATCCCCATCTTGAGGCTCATCCACTTGTAATTTATATTCATTATTACTAATATTATCTATCGTAATTGTTGTGCCTTTTTCAAGGTAATATTTATAGCAAGCACACTCCTCTGTTAGAGATGTTTTGTTTCCATTGCTGTCTATATAGTTAAGCTCTCTATTGACTCCTCTCATTTTCTGGGTTATAAATTGAGGTACGTTGCTGTTAAATCCCCTATACAATTCAGTATAGTATTCTTCCACTTTTCTTCCTGCTTGGTCGGTTAAATTAAAGGTTGTACCAGGCGTAACATTGATAATATAACATCCATTTTTCTCAGCAGTAAATGACAGTTTATTTCTATTTATCATATCTTGCGTGATAACTTGATTTAATGGTATAACTTGACTTTGAGTAGATATGTTAGTTATTTTTAAATTAATAATGTCTATTCCCGTTCTTACTAAATTTAGTTGAAATACACCTGGTCCGCGAATTGTATAAACAAAATTTCCTTTTTGCGTTGTTTCAGGGGTAAATGTGCCTGTACCTTCTATACAATCCATTTCACCCTGAATTGTTGCTTCTGTACCACCATCAATTGCCACTTCGTATTCTTCATCATCTTCAATATGTATATTAAAGGCAGCCTTATTGTTATTATTAAAGGAAATGTTCTTAATGATTCTCTCATCAGTAGTCATATAAACATCAACAGGAACTGCTTCTGTATTTTCTTCAATGTTTGCTATAATAACAGGAATGTTTTCATCCATGTCAAACAAACATTTGATAAGTATTGTGCATATCTCTGAACGCCTTATATCCGCATCCGGCGCCATTGTGTTTTTATCCTGACCGTTCAAAATATTATTCATATACAACTTATATATGTAGTTTTCATTCTTATTGCCCGATACATCAATAAAATTTTTATATGCATTTTTTCTTTCATTCTCTATGTTTTCAACTTTATCGTATAATAAGGTGGGTACATTGACTTCTTTTCTTTGATCGAAAAACAACTGACAAATATATTTAGCCGCCTCTCCCCTGCTAACTTTAGTCTCTCCTATGGTTATCAACTTATCAAGTTTATTGATACTAACATCTATATCTTGATCATCTATTGTCTTAAAGCCCAATTCGCTTGCCTTTTTCATATAAGGATATGCCCAATATGTTGTTGGGTTATCATCCGCAGTCAATATTCCGTCAACTTTTGCACTTTCAAACATCATTCTGAATAACTGTGCTAGCGTTATTGTATTATTGGGTTCAAACTTATTTTCATCTGTACCCGAAACAATGCCTAAATTTGTTGCTTTAAAGATGTAATCATGAAACCAGTCATTGATAGTAATATCTCTATAATACCTTGTATAATATACTTTATTGGCGCCGTATATATCAGCCAGACCATTTGTAAATGTAACAAGAGAACCCACCACAAAATTACGTTCTGTATTTTCTCCCGTACACTGCGCGGTTACATAAAGCGTTTTATCTACCGAATTGAAATCTATGTACCCCGATTTACCGTCCAAAGCTTCACGTCTTATTGTATTTAAGTCATTTTGTTCATTGTCTATCGTAAAATCGTAATTTGATGGGTATTGTATTTCAACAGTAATTTCTGAATTTGTTCTTGTTACTTTTTCATACAAATTTGTAGCTTTGCCAACAGTTGACATCAAATATTCATATGTATCAAACACAGCCTGAATTTTATTAAACTCAATCTCTTTATTCTCATTATACCTTACTAGTGAACCACCAATCGGGTTTCTGTATTCATATACAATTTCCCACTCATCATCATGTTTCATCATCATAGGGAATCTACGTTTCATATTTTTTCTTAAAACAGTTGCTGCTTGAGTTATATCTGGATTTGAAATAATAATTTTCCTATTATTAGATATTTGCCCAAATATACTATTCCATACATATTGAAAATCATATGGAACTTCCCCAAATTTTGCATTTTCTCCAGAAACAAAACTCTGTAATTTATCCTTTAAATCAATGTTATTGCCCGAATAACTGCTTGTATTAAACAAATCATATTCACTTTGATTCTTAGTTCCTATACTTGCTTTTAATGGTACACATTTATACATATTCAACATTGATGCCATTTGTAAACCTGCATTGTTATCTGCTCCGACAAACATATGTCTATCAGTTCGAAAATCACTTAATACTCTATACACATTATAATCTATGGTATTAGCATAAGTCTGCGCTGCTTCTGTCATATTAAATTCACAAAATGCTAAATATAAATCAGATATAGATAATCTTAAATCCAAATCCGTAGGACATTGATATATCCCATCCATATTTAATGCGTTATTCGTATCTGCATTCAATACAAATACAAATGGTATTATTCCGTAGTCGCTCAGCTCGTCCATCTTATCTTTAAGAGCCGAAATATCATCTACTTTATGTGTTGTTACTAAGACAACTTTATTCCTGTTGCTTGATTCTTCATCAAACACACTAATTGTCCTGTCCAAAATAGATATAATATCGTTTGTCCCTGTATATTCCTTTTCCTGTACATCTGATATTGCCTTATCCAAATCGTCGGTAAAACCCTCAGAATTTGATGATAGTACCGCATATCTTGTATCTTCCGGCACTTGCTCTGAAATAGATTTAAAGCTATCTATCCATCGCTTATCACCGTTTATGTCATATTCATACATAGAATATGACATATCAAATCCCATTACAACATCAAAATCTGTTGTAATCCCTTCATCATTACTATCGTCCAGCCCGAACAGGGAAAAACCATTCTTCTCCTGTATTGCCTTATACAACACATTTTCATCTGTCAACGAGCTTGTATCAATAATGTTCTCATTGTTTTCTATTTCATTGTCATTTTCTGCAAAAGCTGCTGTTAGACTCATTAACATACAAAAAGTTAATATAAATGATATTATCCTTTTCATTTGTTTCCTCCTCCCAAAATTCTACTTGTAAATCTATTGTTCCAAGTCAATTAAATATGTTGAATTAAAAAAATTCAGATTATCCTTTTCTACATATATCAATATTGGTCCTGGTTCTGCCCACGAGGTTACTTTTAGCTCTCCTGTATTTGAATCAATACTGACACCCCTTTTAGGAGTCTTTAGTGACCAATGTACATCTGTTCTAATTTCAGTGCCATTATTCTTTGTAGCTGCTTTGGCAAAATAATTATATGTTACACTGCCACTATTAGGAATTTGAGGATATACCTCACCAGAAATATAAAGATTTTCAATATCTACATTTGTAATTCGAACATTATCAATACATAGCTTATCCTCTGATGAAAATGCGAAGTAATTTATATAATTACATTCTCCAGCAAAATCAGCATTTTCTACTTGGGCAAGTAAATCGTTTGTATCTCTGTCTATAACATAAATACTGTACTTCTGTGTATTCACATTTAAAGCCATTTTAATAGTATACCACTTAGAAATATCACTCAGGGTAAACCATCCTTTCTTATCTGCTTTATACATGATATGAAAGTCACCTTTAGAATAATATTCTAAATAATCCGCTGTTTTTCGAAGTCTTCCTGCCATAGTAAAACCCTGAGCAGATATATCTCTTGACTCTCTAGTTTGAATCTGCATAGCTGCAGACGTAAATTTTATATCAAATTCACAGTATAATACTCCCGTAGAATATATATCTCGTGCTTGGAAATTATAAAAAGATGAATCTTTATGTGTCAATACCATATATTTATTCCATATATCACCTTCAACAGACTTAATCCCACGTCCTGTATTATCAATCCAATTTTCGGTTGATGATGCTTCAAAATTATCGTCAATAAATACTGTATCCTGTGCGAACACATGTGATGTCATCATCATTGTAATAGTTATCATAATAATTAGAGATATAATTTTTTTTACCATTTGTGCCACCTCACTTCTTTTCCTTGTTTCCGTTTAAAAGAAACGATTTTTTATCAACGTAACCACGACCATCACCTATGCCTACGACCACTTTAACTTTTCTATCTCCTGTATTTGGGTCAGCATAGAATATAACTCGCCTATAATCTTTACTTGCACCAGCGAACATTCCCTCTCTCGCCGACCAAAAGAAGAACGGAAGTGACCTTGTATCGTAATTATAATCCCCCTCATCTAAATAAAGCTCATATATCCCTTTGTTGTCATCAAGAACCTTCGCGTTCACATTTAAAATCTCAGGTGCATCTGCAATGTCACTGTTATTTGTTTGTTCGTACTCAAAGCCCACTGTTCTAACAGGAATATCCGAATTCTGATTTGCTATATCAGTCAAAATGTCATATGAATATGTTTTATCGGACACTTCTCTTGAATCATATGAATATCCGCCTGTTAAATAGATGTGATTATCCATTATATCAAATCCATAATATATAAGATCATTAATATAATTACTTGTAATTATTTTCCACGACTTTGTATCCGTTACATATTTTAATATATCAACATTGCCCTTCTTATTCACTGCAGCACATACAAAATCGTTATTATAACCTTTACCTCTAATATATTCACTTTCATATGGCATCGTTGCCTTAGGTTTCCACATATCATCGACTCTGGCATACACATTTCTAGAGTATCCATTATAAGTAGTACCACCTACGATATATAATGTCCCACCGCTAATAAAAGATTGTACATCCATCATAGGCTCTGGCAAATCGAATGTTTGAGATACCTTTCCGGTTGCAGTATCAAACACTTCCACAGTATTAACATATCCATCCGAATTCCTTCCACCTATTATGTAAATATATCTCTCATCCGTTACAATACCTGCTCGTCCGCGTCTGGTATTTATATTTCCTTCTGTGCGCCATACCTTTTTTTCAGTATCATATGATCTTACATCACTGTAATATATTCCGTTACTATATCCGCCAACAGTATATAATTTATTATCCGATGTAATAAATGCAGCATCCTTTTTTATGTTCTCTGTATTATTATCCTCTTGAGTCCATAATCTTGTATCTGGATCATATACATCAATACTACTTAGCACCTCGTAATTACTGCCTACTCCACCAAACACATATAATTTGCCATTTATATTATCCATACCATGTCGTGCGCGATTATTATATAAATTGTTCAATTTTGCTGTTTTATGTATATTGATAGCATAGCCTGATGTACTTCTACTATAATAAAAGTTAAATGGTTTCAAAGCTATATAATATGTTCCTGCTTTAAATTTGTAATTAAATACATTATCAAAATAAGTATTAAAATCATATATTTCTTTCTTATTAGCATTGAATACCACTGCATCTGCAAGAGTTTTTAACTCGAAATCAATAGGGTCTTGTGTAGTAATCTCTATATCATATGTTCCTGTAGTCGGAATAGTGAATTTTAGAAAATCTATATCATCCTTACCTATAAATGATTTTTGAATCTCAGTTTCTATTGGTATGGTTAGAGCATTATCTATATTATCCGAGGCATCATCTTCTACTTTACCTATACGATACATATAGTTTCCGCGATGAGTTTGTTCAATATCAAAAATATCAATACTATATGTCTTTCCTGCTTTTAAATAAGTAGCACCAAATGATTCTGTATACATAGAATCAACTAATTTTTTTCCGTCCGGTTCTTTTATAGTTATATTGAATGAATATTTTAGATTATTTGACTGTATAGGGTTACAATGTACAATATCATAATATCCATCCACTGAAGGAGTAAATTGATAAGTATCTACATCATCCACAGAATTTATTGAACCATATATATAATTAACCCATTTATTTTTCACACGTTCGGGATTATCATCTTTTTCATCAAATATACTACGCTTGAACATTAGTTTTTGATCTTCTCCATATGTAACTTGTCCGCCAAACACATAAATAACATCGTCTGCAATTACCATATTATGACAAGCTAAGCCCCGTATCATTTTTAAATCATTGTACCATTCTGCTCTCCAATTAGAAACAGTTGATAGGGAATCAGTATCATAGCGATATTTAGTATTTGCTATTGATACTCCACTGTTTATTTCACTACGTCCTCCAGTTATATATAATTCGTTTGTGTCCATATCCCCGCGATTTACAAACGCACAATCATATACTTCTCTCGGCATTTTATCAATATACGTCCATTCATCATCTTTAATATTATATTCATATATGTATTGGTTGTTTATTACATAAAAGCCTCTATTTGTTGGAACAGCATAACTATCTATTGCATAAGTAGACATTGATGCAAGTTGCTTCCATGTTTGTGAGTCAAAATTATACTTATATACTTTATTACTATTTATGCCATTTTCTTTGCCGGAAAAAATATATAATTCTCCATTATGCATTCCTGCTGAATAATTTGTACTATTGTTTGGGGTTATAATTTCCTCAAGCCATTTATTTGAGTTGACATCATAAACAGAAATCGTGCTTACTGCATTTCCTGACAAGTCATATCCTGCACAAATATAAACCTTATCATTTGATGTTACAGCCATATGTTTATATCTGCCAAACGGCATCTCTTTCTTTGTTGTCCATGTTTCACTAATTGTATTATACATCTCAGTTTTATTTGTGACTGCCCCACGTTCACTCCCACCGAATGTATAAATATTGTTATTGACAACCACGCTTGACATATAACTTCTTTCACTTGTCATAGTTCCACACGATTGCCATCCTGTTCCGGAAAATGATGTAAGCATAATATCAGAATCATTTTCTCCTGTCCCCTCATCCCACGTTTGCAAAAAATCTTTTTCATCTTCTTCCGAAATATTTTCACAACATTCCACATCTATATTTCCAAAACCGGTTATTCCTTGATTTACATCTATGTTGTGCTGTTCTTCTATAATCTCACAATTCACAGTCTCTTCTTCTGTCTCTATTCCATTTGCAAAAGCCATTGTTGCAGAACACATCAATGAAATCACTATAACCATTGATATCAATTTCTTCATATTTGCCCTCCAAAACCATATATTTTTAAAAGAAATACGGAGAAATTGTAAAGAAAGGTATTGCTAGCAAGCTCAAAAAACCATCTATTTCTTCATATTTTGACTTTCCTTTTGCAACATGTTTTGCAATAATTATACCTAAAAAATATATGAGTTTTGATAACACCGCATGGATTATTCGCGCACTTAAAGATACATCCAACAAACCCTTAGGATAGATACCTATACCTGTAAACATAAACAAAACCCCTTCTGCAAGCATCATAATTGCAGTTAGCATAAAAGCTTGAATAATAGCATTTTTCAATGTCACTTTAAAACACAAATACATAAGCACAAATGTTGCAATAGAAAATGCTATTACATTTAAAGTAGGCTGATAGAATGAAGAAATAGCATACAACATCATATATCCTACTATTATACTAATATTCGCATATAAATATTTGGTTCTTGGTTTAAATAATGCATTTGTATAATATATAAACACAATGCATCCAATAAAAATAGATATTAATAAATTAATTCCTTCTATCATATTTGCTCTCCTCCTATAATAAACATTTGTTCTTTAAAAAAAGGATACTGACGTCTTGACATATGAACGCTATATTTTTTTGTTTTATATGCCAAATATACTGTTGTTTTTGTGTATTTCTCTACATAATTCAAATTTACACAATAGCTACCATGACATTCACAAAAATTTCTCGTAGGAAATTTTTCCTTTATTTCTTTGTAAGAGTCAGAAACCACATATTCATTAGATATTGTTACAATTTTACAATGCTTATTTTCTGGAGTAATGTACATTATATTACGAAGAGGCAGTTCAAATTTTCGTTTACTCTCATATATTTCAACTTTAATCGTCTGCATCTTTTCCAAAATTGGTGCAATGCTCTTTTTCAATCTATATCTATCAATAGGTTTTGACCAATATCTAAAAGCATACTTCTCTATTACTTCATCAATATATTCTTCATAATTAGTAGTAAAAATAATAATACTTTCAGGATAATAGCGTTTTATCATTTTAGCTACCCATACACCATTTTTATCTGAATCTTTTAATTCAATATCCAAAAAAACTATATCATATTGATCCTTATTTTGTAATAGTTCATTCGCATCCATATACACATCTATAAAATATTTTAAATGCATTTCATCAAAAACGTCTTTTACAATATTGCATGTTTGTTCCAACGCAATTTTTTCATCATCGCAAATAGCAATACGCATTTCCATTTCCTCCTTAAGCATTTTATTCCTCCCTTCCATTATAACTATATTTTTGTAGATTGGTATATTATTCTTGTATTTTCGTCATTTTATCTAATTTTCTGCACTTTTATTATCTATAATCAACAAAAATCGCTCATATAAACTGTTGAACAGGATAATAATATAAATAATATCCCATTAAACAGGATATGTCAATACGCTTTGACGGTTCAACAGGATATTTTTCTAATTTTATACTGTACAATAGTATATAAAAGGAGTGTTTTTTATGAATTTAGATGATTTATTTGCAAAAAGATTAGCACAACTTAGAAATCAGAAAGGTGTTTCTGCAAGAGATATGAGTTTATCGTTAGGACAGGGAGCCGGATATATCAACAATATTGAAAACAAAAATAATCTGCCATCAATGACTGTTTTCTTTTATATATGTACTTATTTAGATGTCACACCAAAAGAATTTTTTGACTTTGACAATGCAAATCCAAAAGAATTAAATAGTATAATATCTAACTTAAAGAAACTTTCACCGAAACAGCTTAAAAATGTTTCAAACCTTATTGATGATTTGATAAAGTAGAGAGATATTTTTGAACCGACCCCCAAAAGTTAGACCAAAAATCTAACTATTGGGAGGTCGGTTTTTTCATGGCAAAATATAGTTTTGA